>JAATFJ010000160.1 GCA_015655255.1 Actinomycetales bacterium
CCGTCCCGGCAGTACGGCGTCCTCATCCACGACGAGGATTCCTTTGTCGGCCACCACCCTGAGAAGGGAGGATCGGGGAGCACGTTCGCGGCATCCGATGCACGTTCGTACGGGATTCATCTTACACCGGCTCGTCGGTCGCTCTGGCGCCGCGACGCACTCAGTCCAGGACGCTGTCCGGCTGGATGTCGATCTTCGCTCCCGTGAGCTTCGCAGCGAGCCGCGCGTTCTGGCCTTCTTTGCCGATGGCGAGGGAGAGCTGATAGTCGGGGACGAGCGCGCGCACGGCCTTCGTCCCCGCGTCGAGGAGGAAGGCCGAGGTCACCTTCGCGGGGGAGAGCGCATGGGCGACGAAACCGGCGAGATCGGCGTCGTAGTCGACGATGTCGATCTTCTCTCCGGAGAGCTCCTCCGTCACCGCGCGCACGCGGCGTCCCAGCTCGCCGATGCAGGCACCCTTCGCGTTGATCGCGGGGTCGTTGGCCTTCACGGCGATCTTCGTACGGTGCCCGGCCTCGCGTGCGAGCGAGACGATCTCCACGAGCCCCCCGGCGATCTCCGGGACCTCGAGGGCGAAGAGCTTGCGGACGAGCCCCGGATGCGTGCGAGACACCGTGATCTGTGGACCCTTGGTCCCCTTGGCGACGCTCGTCACGTAGACACGCAGGCGCGTGCCGTGCGAGTAATCCTCGCCGGGGACCTGTTCCTCGGGAGGAAGGATCGCCTCGACGGAGCCGAGGTCGACGTGGATCATGCGCGGGTTGGGTCCCTGCTGGATGACACCGGCGACGATATCGCCCTCTTTACCGCGGAACTCGCCGAGGACGGCGTCGTCGGCGATGTCGCGGAGGCGCTGGCTGATGACCTGCTTCGCTGCAAAGGCCGCGATGCGCCCGAAGTCGTCCGGCGTCGCATCCTCCTCACCGATGACGGCACCCTCGTCGTCGAGGACGGCCTGAAGCACGGCGACGTGACCCGTCTTGCGGTCCAGCTCCACGCGGACACCCTCCACAGCGGCGCCATCGGCGGAGACGTGCTTGCTGTAAGCGGTGAGAACGGCCTGCTCGATGATGCGGACCAGTTCGTCGAAGGGAATCGCCTTCTCCTTCTCGATCCCGCGCAGCAGGCTCAGTGCGATGTCCATGACGCTCTCCCTTATTCAGCTCTCGCCACGGCGTCCCGCGGCATCCCTCCAGGGTACCCGACGCGGGAAGCGCTCAGAACGCGTTGAGGGCGCGGATGAGGAGGTGCAGCGAGCCGACGTTGCGCTGGCGAAGGCGGAGCACGAGACGGGGAAGGTCGAGCGCATCGCTGTCGGCGACTTCCTCGGGGAGCGCCGTGGTTCGCGCGATGGGGCCGTCGGAAAGCGTGTCAGCGAAGCGCTCGTTGAGCTCTGCGAGCTGCGCGTCGGTCGGTGCCGTGCGCAGCCGCAGCACGAGCCGGTCCCCCACCCAGCGGAGCGAATCGTAGGTGCGCTAGAATCCGGTGATCTCCGCGACCGCCTCCTCGACGGAATCCGTCACGAGCACACGATCGAAATCGCCGGGCGAGATGACGCCGCTCGGGGCGAGCTGTTCGTTGACGAAGCGGCGCAACCCCTGCCAGAACGTGCCCCCGGGTGCGTCGAGCAACACGATGGGCATAGGCGCCGCCTTGCCGGTCTGCTGCAGGGTGAGCAGTTCGAACATCTCGTCGAGGGTGCCGAATCCCCCCGGCACGCAGATGAACCCCGTCGACTCCTTGACAAGCATGAGCTTGCGCGTGAAGAAGTACTTCATCTCCACCTGGCGGGCATCGTGACGCACGACGGCGTCCGGCTTCTCCTCGAAGGGCAGGCGGATGGAGACACCGAGCGCGTTCTCCTCCCCCGCGCCCTCCGCGGCCGCCTGCATGATCCCCGGGCCCGCGCCCGTGACCACCATCCATCCCTGCGCGGCGAGCGCGGCGGCGACATCGCGCGCCTGCCGGTAGAGCGGATCGTCCTGCGCTGTCCGCGCGGAACCGAACACCGTGACCTTCGGCACCCCGGCGTACGGCTGGAAGAGGCGGAAGGCGTCGGCCATCTCGCCGAGCGCCGCGGAGGCGATCTTCAGATCGAGTCGTGAGGGGTGGTCCTGACCGAGCTGGACGCCGACGCGGACGATGCGGCGGATGAGCGCGCGGTTCCCCGTGATCCCCGCGTCCGCGATGAGGGCATC
>JAATFJ010000356.1 GCA_015655255.1 Actinomycetales bacterium
CCTTGCCGCTCGCTGAAGCCTGATCTCTCATACACATCACCTGAGAAACAGACTCCACCATCAACGGGGCACCCCAGGGAGCATGTGGCTCACGCCCGATGTGGTTTCTCACCGAGGGGAGAGCGGACGGAAGTACGGGGCGGCAGAAAGACGAATGGGGCCCCTCCGAGGATCCATTGGGGACTGGAATTGCTCGAAAGGGCCCGCAAACTCTCGGGCGGCAGTCTTCGTCGAAGCGCTGGGGACGCTGAATTCGACACCACTGGGGATGGCACTGCCACATGTTCACGAGAGCGATTTAATGGTATCCCAAAAGGCGCGAGCTGTCAGCCCCACGTTTCACTCCAGCCACATACGGTCCGCTCCGCCAGAGCAGAACGCCTCCCGGATGCGCGCCTCGCTGAGCAGGTTACCGTCTCAATACAGGAAGAACTGGCGTGTCTCAGCCGACGCGAACCCGCCGATGGACACCGCGAGATGATATGAGGCGCCCCCGCCCGGCGCCTGCGATCGACCCTCGCTGCCGCACGTCTCCACGCTGGAGCGAGTCCTGTCCCACGCGACGGGCGTCGCGCTCTGGACCGTCTGCCCGGCGGTGAGGGTGACGACCATGCTGCTCGGCTCGGACTGGCAGTCCGTCGAGCGCCACCAGACGTCGTTCCCGCTCGTCACGGTGAATTGCTGTGTGCTCGTGCCGACGTCGATCGTGCAATCCGCATCGCTCGTGTTGGTCAGGGACAGCGAGAGCTGGGGAAGGATGCCGTCGGCGTAGGTCTCCGCATCGGTGAGAGCCGTGACCTGCACATCGCCCGCCGTGCATGCGGCGACGCCGGAGGTCTCCTCGGGTGTCGGTGCGACGCTGGGTTCGGCGGACGGCTCTGCCGCGGGATCGGTGGACGGCTCCGCGGAGGGTTCCGCCGACGGCGTCACTGCATCCGTCTCCGGCGCGGCCGAGGAAGCGGTCGGTGCGGCATCGGACCAGGGCTGCGCGATGACCGCCCACACGCCTCCGCCGAGGAGAAGGACCAGCACGAGGATGCCGCCGAAGAACACGCGCCTGCGGCGCCGGTACACGGCGGCGGACTGACGGCGAGGCATGGCTTCCAGCGTAGACGCCCGCTCTCGCGGGCCCGTGCTGCCCTGCCGGAAATCAGAGCTCTTTCAGCATCCTCGTGTTGCCGAGGGTGTTCGGCTTGACGTGCGCGAGGTCGAGGAACTCCGCGACTCCCTCATCGGGGCTGCGGAGCAACTGCGAATACACATCGGGGTCAACGACCTGCTCGCCGATGGGCGAGAATCCGCGCCGACTGAAAAAGTCGACCTCGAAGGTGAGGCAGAACAGTCGGCTGAGTCCGAGCTGCGCCGCGCGGCGCTCCAGCTCATCGACGATGTCGTGCCCCACGCCGCGATGCAGCCAATCGTCACGGACGAGGAGGGTGCGCACCTCGCCGAGGTCCTCCCACATCACGTGCAGGGCACCGCATCCGATGAGCTCACCATCCTTCTCAGCGATGACGAACTCCTGTGTGGCGCCATAGAGCACCGCGAGGTCCTTACCCAGCAGGATGCGTCGCTCCACGAACGGCTCCAGCAAACGATGGATATCGAGGATATCGGTGCTGCGCGCGGAGCGGAGGATGTAGTCACTCACAGCACCTCAGCATAGATCGCCCCCGCGGCGCGGCCCTTTCGGCTCGCCCATCCGAGGCTCTCTGCCCCGCTGCCCGCACGAGAACAGGCACACACGCGAGACCAGGCAGAAACCAAGAAAAACTGCCTGTTGCGGCGTGATGGCCTGAACTCACGACGCCCACACAACGAGAAAAAAGGGGGCGGACCACAGTCCGCCCCCTTGTGATGGGAGACTCAGTCGCCGGAGGCGATCGCGAGGTCGGGGGTCGAGGAGATCTCGCCGCCGGTGTTCACACCGACGGACACCTTCTCGCCGCGCGGGGCGGTGTCGAAGAGGAACTCGCCGTCCACCGCATCGACCTTCACGTGGTCGCCGGGGCCCAGCTGTCCGTTGAGGATCTGCTCGGACATACGGTCCTCGATCTCCCGCTGCATCGCACGGCGCAGCGGACGCGCACCGAGGGAGGGATCGAAGCCCACCTCGATGAGACGCTCCTTGGCCGACTGGGACAGCTCGATCGTGATGTCGCGGTCGAGCAGCCGGTCACCGAGGCGCTTCACGAACAGGTCAACGATCTGCACGAGCTCCGCCTTGGAGAGCTGTGGGAAGACGATGACATCGTCGACGCGGTTGAGGAACTCGGGCTTGAAGTGCCGCTTGAGCTCTTCGTCCACCTTGCCCTTCATCCGCTCGTAGGAGGTCTGCGCGTTGCCCTCGATCTGGAAGCCCACGGGGCCGCCGGCGATCGCGGAGGAACCGAGGTTGGTCGTCATGATGATGACCGTGTTCTTGAAGTCGACGACACGGCCCTGACC
>JAATFJ010000242.1 GCA_015655255.1 Actinomycetales bacterium
GCAACGGCTCCTTCGACCGCCTCACGGCGAGCGGATCCTTCCCAAACTGGCACACCTATAGCTGATACCAGGCTGGGACCATCCTCGCCACCCTCCTGCCGGAGATGGCCGCGCCTATCCTCGCGCGCACCTCGGAGTACGGCGACAACCGCATCGTGCTCGGTTTCCACTACCCGCTCGACGTGATCGGCAGCCGGATGACCTCTCAGGCCACGGTGGCGCATCGCTGGGCGGACGAGGACTTCGCGGAGCTCCTGCAGGCCGCGCACGAGGAGATCGAGAGCGTCCTGCTCGCGGCCTGCGAGGAGGCCGGATACGGGGACACCCTCACCGAGTGCGCCGGCGACTCCTACGACGGGATGACCGAGGCCGAGGACGTCTCGGTGTACACCGAGCGCCTGAGCTACGGCTTCACACGCGTCGCGGAGGAGGGGCAGGAGATCGAGGTTCCCGCGGAGGCGTCCGCGCTGCTCATCACCGCCTTCCCCGACCTCACCGATGAGCAGCGCGCGCAGGTCCTCGCGCAGACGGCGATCGACTCCGGCTACCCCCTCGACCAGACCGCGGACGGGGAGGCAAGCTGGCAGCGCATCAACCTCGCGGCGGCGATGACCGCCGACATCGTCGTCGACGCCGACGGGACGGTCACGGTCACGGGGTACGCCGACGAGACGGCGGCGAGCGTGTCGACGGCCGCGGCGATCCAGGTGGCGGGGACGGAGATCGACGGCTTCGACTCCGCGACGCGCACCTACGTCGTCGACTGGCCCGCCGACGAGGAGCTGCCGGAGGTGTCGGCCACGGCCACGGAGTCCGGGTCCGTCGTGACGGTCAGCGGCTCGATGGCCGATACCCTGCTGCAGGGGATCTCGGCACGGCTCTTCTCCCGTGCGGCGGCGGTCGCCGCCCCGGAGCGGACGATCGAGGTGACGTCGGCGAGCGGCGAGTTCACGACGTCCTATCGCGTGGTGTTCGCACTCACGGACGACGCGGATGGCACGGATCCGGGAGATGGCGGCACGGATCCTGGAGATGGTGGTACCGATCCTGGTGATGGTGGTACGAACCCCGGCGATGGTGGCACCGATCCGGGTGACGGCGGCACGAACCCGGGTGACGGCGGCAGCACGAACCCCGGGGACGGCAACGGCGCGGCTCCCGACGCCGGAGGCAACGGGGGAACCGGTGCGAACGATGGTTCGGGCGTCGGCGGAGGCACCTCGGGCGCGACGACGCCCTCGTCGGCATCCGGAAGCGACCTCGCGGTGACCGGCGGCGACGTGACGGCGGCGATCCTCTTCTCCGCCCTCGCTGCACTCCTGCTGGCGGGAGGCGCGGTCGTGCGGTCGTGCGGTCGTGCTGATCGTCGCCCGCCGCAAGCACGGCTGACGAGGGGCGAGGACGGAGGAAGGCGGGAGCCTCGGAGGGTGCGGTCCCTCTGAGGCTCCTTCCTTTCGCGTCTTTCGCGAGAATCAGTCAGTGATCTCCCGCGTGACCTTCTTCTCTAACACCTCGACGGCCTGGTCGGAGAGGGCGATGAGCCCGTCCAGCTCTTCGCGCACGCGCTGGTAGGCGAGATGGCGCTCCGCCGTGGTGGCCGACTCGTCGACGGCGACGCGGAGGAGCTGCTGGGCGCGGTCGAGTCGCTTGCGCTCCTCCGCGCTAAAGGTGGAGTTGCGGAGGCGGCGCGCATCGCGCTCGGCGATGTCGAAGGCGACGGAGTAGTTGCCGACCGCCTCCAGATACTCGGCGATCTCCTGCTCGGAGACTTTCGCATCGGCGGAGGCAGGTCGCAGCGTGTCGGCGACCTTCTTCGCCCGGAGGAAAGTGGCCGTGAGCGGCTGACGGCCGTCGCTCATGGCGGGGAAGGCGATGAGCTTGGCGACATCGAGCTCGTAGTCGAGCCAGCGTCGGGTGATCTCGTCGTGCTCGGCGAGGAGGCGCGCGAGGATCGACGGCGCGGAGGCGGCGGCACCGACCGCCGGTGGGCGGGGCGCCCGGGCGGAGCTCTTCGCCGCCACGATCTCACCCTTCAGCCGGAGCTTCTCCATGCGGCGTTCATGACGGCGCTGCGAGGAGCGCTCCGCGGCCGCGGCGATGCCCTTGGTGCCGGCGGCGATCATCCCGCCCAGCGGGAACACGAGCCACCAAAAGTGCCCCGCCCAGTTCCAGAACTCGTGCATGATGCGTTCAGCCTACTGGGGCGATTCCTCCGCGATCGTGCGGCAAATGACGGGCGAGGGGACGCAGGGGGGCGAGGGGATGCGCCGGCTAGCGGCCGCGGGCCTCGGCGCAGGCGACGCAGTACTCGGCGAAGGGACGGGCTTCGAGGCGGGCGGCGGGGATGGGCTTCCCGCAGCCCGCGCAGATGCCGTAGGTTCCGTCCTCCACGCGCTGCTCCGCCTCGTCGATCCACGCGAGTTCCGCGCGGTCGGCGTCCGCGAGGCCGCGGAGACGCGACCATTCCGCGGACAGCGGCACACCCTCGGGGTCGTGCTCGTCGTCATCGTTCGCCGCCGCGCGCTCACGCACGAGGTCTGTGAGCGCGGCCTCCGTGGCACCCAGCCGCACGAGCGTGTCCCTGCGGAGGGCGTCGAGGAGGTGACGAGGATCGGGCATTGCTCAGCGCTCTAAAGGATCGGCCGTGCGCAGCGTGGCCTTCGCGAAGGCGGTGCGCATCGCATCGGAGGTCGCGATGTCGCCGATCCCGATCATGAGGAGGGAGAACACGATCTGTTCGAGCACCATCCAGAACGGATAGAGCCCGGGGATCGCCGCGATGACGAGCGTCACGGTGGGGAAGATGCGCGAGAAGAGGCGCAGCCGCATGTACGCCCAATACCAGCCCTGCCCCGCGCGCAGCGCGAAGTACCCGAGTCCGAGGGTGAGCCCGAGGACGACGATGCCGCGCATCCATACGGCGAGACCGTCGGGCGTTCCGCCGAGGAGATGGACCAGCGCGATGATGAGGGCGACGAGGCCGATGACGATCTCCGCGGTGAGGATCCAGCGGATCATCCGGAACCCGCGAGGGACGGCCGGCGCCGTAACCAACTCCGCGGGCGCCCGAAGATCGCGCTGGCGCCGCCCCGCGGCGATCCGGTCGAGGCGCCGGAGCAGCGCGGGGATGCCGCTGAGCGGCGACGCATCCTGGGGAGAGGGCATAGAACGATTCTCCCCGGTCCCCCGGACATGCGGGTCGTGGGCGGGCGGTGCCCCGCTGTTCCGGGCGATCGGGGCCTGCTCTTCGCCCTTTCGCCGTCGCACAAGACTGCACCGGGGTAGGGGCACTGCTCCTTTGCCCGGGCAGCGGAGCCTTCTAGGTGAACCGCAGCGTGAGCACCGTGGCGCCACCGCCACCGAGGATGAGGGCGACGATCACGACCCAGGAGACGATCCGCACGCGCCGCGTGCGCCGTTCTCCCAGATCCCCGTAGTCCTCTTCCTCGCTCATGCCCCTCTCCTCGCCTGCCTCTCGCTTCTGTGCCACTTTCCTGCATAAGCGCCACCGATTGCGGGTGCAGGTGCAGAAAAGTGCCGCAGACGAGGACTGAGTGCGGGGAGGGGAGAGCGGGTCATGCGCGGGCGGGCTCCGCGACGGTGGGGCCGAAGGCCGCGGGGAGGGTGGACTGGGAGACGGAGCGAAGCTCCTCTGCCGAGAGAGTGAAGACGTCCTGCACCTCGAGGGTGGAGCCCGTGTCCGTCACGCCGATGCGGAGCACCGGATAGTTCCGTCCCTCGCACAGGCCGCGGAACTTCACGTCCTCGTCGCGCGGGACGGTCACGATGACGCGGCCCGTCGACTCGGAGAAGAGCGCCGTCGCCGCGTCGATGCCGGAGATCTCGATGATCTCGTCGAGCCACACCCGCGCGCCGACGCCGAACCGCATGACGCCTTCGGCGAGCGCCTGACCGAGGCCGCCGGTGGACAGGTCGTGGGCCGAGGAGATGAGCCATTCGTCTCGTGCCGCGGAGAGGAGCCCGGCGAGGCGCTTCTCCGCCGCGAGGTCCACCTTCGGGGGGAGGCCGCCGAGGTGGTCGTGCACGACATCGGCCCACGCGGATCCGGAGAGCTCGGTCGAGGTCGTGCCGAGCAGGTAGATGTTCTGCCCCTCATCCTGCCAGCCCGAGGGGATGCGGCGGGAGACATCGTCGATGATGCCGAGGACGCCGATGAGCGGGGTCGGATGGATGGGCACGTCGCCCGTCTGGTTGTAGAAGGAGACGTTGCCGCCTGTGACGGGCGTGCCGAGGTCGAGACAGCCGTCGGCGATGCCGTCGATCGCCTGGCCGAACTGCCACATCACCTCGGGGTTCTCCGGGGAGCCGAAGTTCAGGCAGTCGGTGATGGCCGTGGGGACGGCGCCGGTGACGGCGACGTTGCGGTAGGCCTCCGCGAGTGCCAACTGGGCACCCGCGTAGGGGTCGAGCTGGCAGTAGCGGCCGTTGGCGTCCGTCGCGATGGCGAAGCCGAGGCCGGACTCCTCGTCGACGCGGATCATGCCCGCATCGTCGGGGAAGGAGAGGGCGGTGTTGCCGAGCACGTAGTAGTCGTACTGGTTGGTGATCCAGCGGGTATCGGCGAGGTTGGGGGAGGCGAGGAGCGTGAGGAACTGGGTCTTCAGCGCCTCCGGGCTGTTGTCCCGGGGGAGGCTCTCCGCGGCATCCGCCTGCAGCGCATCGATCCAGGTCGGGTAGGAGACCGGTCGATCGTAGACGGGGCCGTCGATCGCGACGGTGGAGGGGTCGACGTCGACGATGCGCTCTCCGCGCCAATCGATGACGAGGCGTCCGTCGCCCGTGACCTCGCCGAGCACGGAGGTCTCGACGTCCCACTTCGCGGTGACGGCGAGGAAGGCGTCGAGCTTCGCCGGGGAGACGATCGCCATCATGCGCTCCTGCGACTCCGACATGAGGATCTCCTCCGCCGTGAGGGAGGGATCGCGGAGGAGGACGTCGTCGAGGGAGACGCGCATGCCGGAGTTGCCGTTCGCGGCGAGCTCGCTCGTGGCGCAGGAGATGCCGGCGGCGCCGAGGTCCTGAATGGCCTCGACGAGCTCGGCGTTATAGAGCTCTAAACAGCACTCGATCAGGACTTTTTCCGCGAAGGGATCGCCCACCTGCACCGCGGGGCGCTTGGTCGGCCCGCCGTCGGCGAAGGTATCAGAGGCGAGGATCGAGGCGCCGCCGATGCCGTCGCCGCCCGTGCGCGCGCCGAACAGGACGACCTTGTTGCCCACGCCCGTGGCGTTGGCGAGCTTGATGTCCTCGTGGCGGAGGACGCCGACGGCGAGGGCGTTGACGAGGGGGTTGGCCTGGTAGACGGCGTCGAAGACGGTCTCCCCGCCGATGTTGGGGAGGCCGAGGCAGTTGCCGTA
>JAATFJ010000083.1 GCA_015655255.1 Actinomycetales bacterium
GCCGCGGTGATAGAACGCGAACGGCGCTTTGCTACCCGGAGGCAGGAAATAACGCACGCGCAGCCCCATCGTCCTGAAATACTCGTCGGTGCGAGAGAACGCATCCTGCTCGTACTCGGCGCCGAGGATCGGATGATGATTCCCGGTGCGCCGATAGGTCTTGCTCGTCGACACGCTGATGCAGATCACGGGCGGCACCGTGAAGCGCTCCCGATAAGCTGCGGAGTCGAGAAAGTGCTGGAAGAGCTTGCCATGCAGCACGCCGAAGTCCTCGGGGACGAGGGGTCCGGGAGCCCCGCCGTTGGCGGCAGGCAGACGGACGCTGAAGTCGTAGTCGCGGACGTACGAGGAGAAGTTGTTCCCGACGATTCCGTGGTGTCGTTTTCCGGTCTGGCCGTCGACGATGTGGATGTCCAGGACCTCCAGGAGTGGGAACTCCTGCTCCGTGCCGTCCGCGGGGAAGCGCAGCTCCGCCGAGACGATGTCGAGCTCGACCGTGTAGCGGTCGCGCGTCGGGTTGTCCCAGTACGCGAGATCGTTGAAGCGGCGGTCGATCATCGTCAGGGCGTTGCGGAGGTTCTGCTGCCGGTGCGCGCCCCGTGCGAGGTTGGCGAAGTTCGTGGTGAGCCGGGAGCTCTCCGCCGGCGAGTAGTCCTCGTCGAAGCGGGTGGTGTGGATGCGAAACGTGAAATCGTGCGCCATGTGTGGATCAATCCGGGTGTCGATCGGCCGGGCTCGGCCGGATGGAAGTCGGTTCCTCCATCGTGGACGTGCATCCCCTCTATCGAGAAACTAGAGGCGGCTATGCGTTTCTATAGGCTGTACCTATGGTGCAAGGAACACGCGGAATCACGTTGCAACAGCTTCACTACTTCATCGAGGTGGCGGCGGAAGGATCCATCAGCGGAGCAGCGGACCTCCTCTACATCTCCCAGCCGACAATGTCGGCGGCGATGAAAGACCTGGAGACGCGCGTCGGACGCAGCCTGCTCCTCCGCTCTGCGCGCGGGGTGACCCTTACCACCGATGGCGCGGAATTCCTGGGCTACGCGAGGCAGGTCGTCGAGCAGGTGGCGCTCCTCGAACAGCGCTATCTGGGGCGGCCTCCGTCGCGGCGACTGCTCGGGGTCTCCACGCAGCATTACTCGTTCGCCGTGGACGCGCTTGTGCGGATGGTGAAGGACAGCGGTGCGGAGGAATACGAGTTCTCGCTGCGCGAGACCCGGACCTGGGACATCATCGAGGATGTGCGCACGCTCCGCAGCGAGCTGGGCATCCTCTATCGCAACGACTTCAACCGGAACGTCATCGACAAGCTGCTGCGCGACTCTGGCCTTTCCTTCCATGCGCTGTTCTTCGCCGAACCGCACATCTTCATCTCCCGCAAGAACCCCCTCGCCGAGCGGGAGCGTGTCGTCCTCGCCGATCTCGCCGCGCTGCCGCGGCTCACCTTCGACCAGGGAGCGAACAATTCCTTCTACTTCGCAGAGGAGATCCTCTCCACGCTGTCGAGCGCGCAGGAGATCCGGGTGTCTGACCGTGCGACGATCTTCAACCTCATGACGGGGCTGGGCGGCTACACGATCTCCACGGGAATCATCAGTGACGACCTCGACCCGGAGATCGTCGCGATCCCACTCGAGGTCGATGAGCGTATCGAGATCGGGTGGATCGGACATGCGGCGATACCGCTCACCGCGCAGGCGCAGCGCTATCTCACGGAGCTCCGGGCGGTGGTCGCGGGGTTTGGAATCGCTCTCCTCGAGTGAGCAAACAGTGAATATCACTTCGATGTTCGAATGTCCGCGGTTCACGCCTTAATAGCAGCGATGAACGACATCATCTCCGCACTGCGCACGCTGGATGAGGCACTGGCCTCCTGCTCCCGTGCGGCGTTCGAGGAGGACGAGATCTGCGATCTTCCCGATGCGGATATCGTGGCGTTGCTCGCCGTGACCGGGCGTCTGCAGCGTCGGCTGGAAGGCCTGCAGGTGGAGACTGCTGCGCAAGTGCGGGAGCACTCCGCGGCGCTGCGGGAAGACCGGCTGTGCCTCTCCTTCGGGCGCGCCCGCCCGGCGGATCTGTTGCGGATACTGCTGCGCGTGGACGCGCGGTCCGCCTCGCGCCTCTTGCAGGCGGAGGGGCTGGTCCAGCGTCGCCAGAGTCTCACGGAGGGCGGCCTCCTGCGCGCTGACTATGAACAGCTCCGCCACGCGATGGTCGCCGGAGATCTTGGCGCGGACGGTGTGCTGGCCGCCGCGGGGCCTCTGGAAGCGACCCGTACGCAGATCGCCGATGAGGACCGTGTCGATACGGATGCGCGTCTGTTTGCTTTCGCACGGGGCGGGATTCCGCGGAGTGGAACGACGCTCTCGGTGACGCCGATGAGATCGCCGATGCGGCGGGCCCGTTGCCCACGCCGGAAGATCTCGCTGCGATGAGCGACGTCCTCGTCGCCTTTCTCGATCCGGATGGCGCGGAGCCCGACGATGAGCGTGCCTCCCGCGCTCGCGAACTCACCATCGGACTCAGCCGGGACGGGCTAGTCCCCGTGCGGGGGCAGTGGTGTCCCGCATCCCGTGTCGCTCCCACGCGCAGGACGGCGAGAACTCGTCCGACAGTGAGGGTGTTCCTGTCGAGACGAATTCCCGCGGCGACGGCGAGCCAGGGGGGAGGAATCCGAGAAGGACGACGAGCGCATTGAGCGAGGCGATGAGACCGTTCCATCCGTTGAGGACACGGTCGCCGAAGCCCGCGGGCTCCGGGTCCGCCACGCTCTGCACGAGGCTGAAGTCGATCTGCACGGAGGACATCGAGACCCGGCTCTCCAGGTCTACAAGCTGCTGCTCGTACGACTCGAGCTGCGCCTGCCACTTGCTCAACGTGGTCTCCGCCTGAAGATGGTCGGCCGCCGAGCCGGACTGAGCCATGAGCTCGGTGAGGCGCTCGACCGAGGTGCGCGTCGCGTCGACCCACGCACCCAGATCGATCGCCGTCGCAGTGACGTCCTCGGCGGAGCGCGAGGAGGAGACGACATCGCCCCGCTCGCCCAGCGATGTGGTGACGGCGGTGAGCTGATCCGACGGCACCCCGATGAAAAGGGATCCGTACTCGCCCGTCGGCCCCCGTAGTACTGCGGTCCTGCTCCGCGAGCGTGTTGTCGCCCGTGGACGAGTACTCCACGAAACCGCCGCTGTCGGTGGCGATCTGCGTCGCTTCGGCGATCGCGGCGTCGATGTGTGCGACGCGCAGAGAGACGTATGCGCTCCTGGCGATCTCTCGATCCGCTGTCCCGCTTGCCGCTCCCGCCACGGAATCGGCGGTGCTGCCGTCGAGAGCCTGCGACTCCGCGTCGGCGGTTCCTCCTGACATGTCCTGAAGTTCGGGGGCGATCTCGGAGACAGCGGGCGCGTCGGCGGCCGTCGATTCTCCGGCGGGCCCGCCTGCTGCAGAGAAGAGAGCAGGCGCCGCGACGACGCCGATGACGAAGGCGGCGGCGATGCCCACTGCGGTCACCCATCCGCGGCGACGCCGGTGCGGTGCGGCGCCTACCACCGCTGATCGCGGCTCAATGCGCGACGGCGGTCTTCTGAGACATCTTGTCGATCCACGCGAGCGAGAGCGCGGAGATGATGAACACGAGATGGATGACCACCTGCCAGAAGACGCCGAGGGGAGTGTACTTCTGCTCCTCCCCGTCCACGACGATCCCGCTCTCGGTCATCCCTGCGACCTCGATGAAGCTCTTGAGGAGATGGATCGACGAGATACCGATGATCGCCATGGCGAGCTTGACCTTGAGCACGTTGGCGTTGACGTGCGAGAGCCACTCGGGCTGATCGGGATGGTCGTCGACGTTGATCCGGGACACGAAGGTCTCGTAGCCGCCGATGATGACCATGATGAGCAGGTTCGCGATCATGACGACGTCGATGAGACCGAGCACCGCGAGCATGACCTCAGACTCCTCGAGGGAATGCCCGGAGAAGACCTTCTCGACGAGGTGCCACAGCTCGATCATGAACACGACCACATAGACGATCTGCGCGACGATGAGGCCGAGATAGAGGGGCGCCTGCAGCCATCTGCTCACGAAGATGAGGGAAGCGATGGCTCTGGCCCAGGGGTTCTGCTGTACGGGGGCGGCGGTCGTGGGATGCGGCTGCGTCTCTGTCACCCTCTTATTTCACCATGCCGGAGCGATCGTCCGGTAACATGGACTGCGCGAGAGGGAGTATCCCGACACCCCGCGATCGTCATCACGAGCACCGTCACCGTTGCTCCGGGCGCGGGGCCGCACATCGTGCGGGGGAGAGACTTTCGGTTCTTTCCCGTCCTCTCTGAAAGGTGCCGAGCACCCGTGGATATCCCTGTCTGGTTCGAGATCACCGCCATGGTGGTTCTCGTCGCCGTGCTCATCGGCGACCTGCTGCTCATCCGCATCCGTCCGCACATCCCCTCCACCAAGGAGTCCACCCTCTGGGTCGTCTTCTACGTGGGGCTGGCCCTCGTCTTCGCCGGTCTCCTCTGGGCCATCGCCGGTGGACAGTTCGCGGGGGAGTTCCTCACCGGATGGGCGCTGGAATACAGCCTCTCGATAGACAATCTCTTCGTCTTCGTGCTCATCATGGTGCAGTTCTCCGTGCCTAGGAGACTGCAGCAGGAAGTACTCATGGTGGGCATCATCATCGCCCTCGTGCTGCGGGGGCTCTTCATCCTCGCGGGCGTCGCCATCATCGAGAACTTCTCGCCGATCTTCTATCTCTTCGGAGCCTTCCTCGTGTGGACGGCCATCCGTCAGGCCATGCCGGAGGGCGAGGAGGAAGAGCCGAAGAAGGACAACGTCCTCGTCCGGTTCCTGCGCCGCCGCATCCACATCAGCGACGAGTTCGACGATGCGAAGCTCCGCACGGTCGTCGACGGCAAGCAGATGTGGACGCCCATGATCCTCGTCTTCATCGTCATCGGCGTGACCGACCTCATGTTCGCGATCGACTCGATCCCGGCGATCTTCAGTATCACCCACAACAGCTTCCTCGTGTTCACCGCGAACATCTTCGCCCTCATGGGACTGCGTCAGCTGTACTTCCTTCTCGGCGATCTCCTCGACCGGTTGCGCTACCTCCACTACGGCATCGCGATCATCCTCGCGTTCATCGGCGTGAAGCTCATCTTCCACGCCATGCACGTCAACGAGCTTTCGTTCATCAACGGGGGACAGCCCATCGAGTGGGCCCCGGAGATCCCCATCTGGCTCTCCCTCACCGTCATCCTCGTCTCGATGCTCGGGGCGACCCTTGCGAGCCTCATCGCCTCGTCGAGGGAACGCCGCGCGGAACTCCGCTGAGCGCACCGGGTGCCGACGTGCGCGACGGCGCATCGGCACCCGGCGGGCGGGGTGGCTCAGGGGTTGACGCCGACGCCGCCATCCACGGAGAAGTCCGCGCCCACAACGAACGAGGCTGCGTCCGAAAGCAGGAACGCTGCGACCTCGGCGATCTCTCCGGGCTCACCTAGGCGGCCGATGGGCTGCGCTTTTGCCGCGACCGCCGCGATCTCCGGGTCTTCCATCGCGGCGGAGGCCAGTGGCGTGAGAGTGGAGCCGGGAAGGACGGCATTGATCCTGATCCCCTGCGGGGCATAGTCGAGTGCGGCCTGGCGGGTGATGCCCAGGGCGCCGTGCTTGCTCGCGACGTACGCGGGCAGGTTCGGGTAGCCGAAGCGCCCCGCCGTCGACACGGTGTTGACGATGGCGCCTCCGCCCGCGAGGAGCGCGCGGATCTCGTGTTTCATGGAGAGGAACACCGAGGTCTCGTTCACGGCGATGACCTTCTGCCATTCATCCAGCGTGAGATCGGCAAGAGGGCCGGTGGGGCCGATGATCCCCGCGTTGTTGAACGCGCCGTCGAGCCCGCCGAAGGCAGCGACGGCCTGCGCGACGAGATTCTCCACCTCGGACTCGACCGTGAGGTTGACTTTCACGAACTGGCCTTCGCCGCCGCGCTCGCGCACAGTGGCGAGCGTCTCCTGGCCACCCGCTTCGTTCATATCGGCGATCGTGACCTTCGCACCGCGGCCGGCGAACAGGATGGCCGCTTCTCGGCCCATTCCACTGCCACCACCGGTCACGATCAGGCGCTTTCCGTCGAGGCGGATCTTTGCGTATGCATCGGGAGCCGACATACTTTTTCCTTCTTTCTCACCGCGCTGTGTTCTGGCCCGCGCGGTCCGGCGCGGCATCGGTCCGGGGCGGGCGACTCCAGCATATGGCAGAATCTGCCAATCGGCGCCGTCGCTAAGCTGGGGATATGGGGGCCCGACATCCGCAGTTGACGGCATCACGTGCCGCCGTTGAGCTCTTCGTTGCGCGGGCGTCTCTCGACGTACCGATCGACGAGCTCTGCGCCACCGCCGGTATATCTCCGCGGTCCTTTCATCGTTACTTCTCTACTAAGGCGCAGGTCGTGCGCCCCTACTTCACCGCGGTGGTGACGGACTTCGGCGAGGAGCTCGACGAC
>JAATFJ010000341.1 GCA_015655255.1 Actinomycetales bacterium
CCGCCGATGTCATCTCCCAAAGCCCCGTTCTCCTCACGTCCTTCTAACCCCCGGCCCCTCGGGGCCTGTTCCGGCACTTCCCGCGTTCTCGGCGCGAAATGGCGGGGAATGACGAGGAGAGAGGGCGCGTTGGGAGGGAGTGTGAGCGGTGGATGGGAGAGAGCACTGGCGTCGGTCGAGGTGCATGCCCGAGGGACACGGCGGCAGCGGATCGACAAAGGAGAGGTGCTCGCCCTCCCGCAGGGGACGACAGCACTCGTCTACGTCGTCGAGGGGCGGATCCGCGGCCTCCCCACACCCGGGATGCGGTGCGCGCTCGCGCGTGATGCGCAGGAGCGTCGATTCACGCTGCAGCCGGGCGACCCCACGCATCTCACCGCGGGCGATGCCTTCCTCTCGCTGGGGCGCACGTCCTTTCCCCTGCACGCAGAACATGACACCGAGCTCATGATCTCCGACCTCCAGTTCCTCGAGAACACGATGTTCACCGCATCGCTCCCCGATGTCGTCTCCGTGCTCGACTTCGCGGGCGAGGAGCCCTCCGCGGCGGCACTCGCCCGCACGATGGGGATGGACGGCACCTGCATCGTCCGCTCCGGAGATGCCCTCGTCTGCACGGCGATGGCCCAGACCCTCGTCCTCTCGCTGCTGCGCGCCTGGGTGGAGCGCGGCTGCGCCCCCGCGGGCTGGCCTTCGCTCTCTGACGACCCTTTCCTGGACCGCGTCGTCGAGGCGATCCATTCCGACCCGGGTCGCGAGTGGACCGTGGAATCCCTCGCGAGCATCGGGGCGATGTCGCGTTCGGTCTTCGCAGAGCGATTCCGCGCCGCGACGGGACACTCTCCCGCAAGCTATGTCACCACGGTGCGCATGGATGCGGCGAAGCGACTCCTCGGCGCCGGACGCTCCGTCACCGAGACGTCTCAGGAGCTGGGATACGGCTCCGACACCGGATTCAGCCGCGCCTTCCGTCGGCACACCGGCATCGCCCCCTCGCTCTGGCGCGCCCAGCGCCAGGAGGCGATCGCGCTCAGCGCGTGATGCCCCGCGGGGACGAGCGGTGGGAGAGCCCGAAGAGCAGGGCGCCGATCACGAGCAGCACCGCGCCCACGCCGTAGACGGTCGCCACGCCCCGTGCATCCACGAGCAGTCCGCCGAGTCCCGCGGCCAACATGATCGCCGCCTGGAAGCCGACGACGACGAGGCCTCCGCCTGCTTCCAGCCGGTCCGGCATCCGGTGCCCCACCCACGTGTTCACCACGATGAGCCAGGACGCGAAGAGGAAGCCCCAGACGGTGACGACCCCGCCAAGCACGACGATCGATCCCCCGCCTGAGAGGATGACGACGAGCATGACTGCGATGAGGATCGGCACTGTCACGGAGAGCGCGGCGAACCGCCGATCGACGATGACCCCGATGACAAGGTTCCCCACGAGGCCTCCCGCGCCGAAGAGCGCGAGGAGGAGCACCGTGGCCCCGACCGCATCGGGGATGCGATCGAGGGCCAGTCGGACGTAGGTGTAGGCGAGGGAGTGCCCGAACACGACGAGGATGTGACCGACGAGCCCGAGAGCGATGCCGGGGCGACGCAGGGTTTCTCCGAGGATGCGGAAGCTCGACGCCGGGGCCGCGGGGACCGGAGGAAGCAGGAGCTGGAGGGCGATCGCGAGAAGCCCCGTCACGACTCCCACGACCGCGAAGACGGCGCGCCAGTCGAGGAGGTCCCCCAGGACGACGCCGAGGGGAACGCCCTCGACGGTCGCGAGCGAGGTGCCCGCAGTGGTGAACATCACCGCGCGTCCCAGCCGCTCCTGCCCGGCGATGCGCGCGGCGACCGTGATGGACATCGCCCAGAAGGAGCTGAGCGCGGCGCCCAGGAGGACGCGGGAGAGCAGCACGATGACGAGACTCGGGGAGATCGCGACGATGAGGTCGGAGACGCACGCGGCGAGCGCCATCCCGACGAGGAGCGTGCGGCGATCCAGGCGCGGGAGGAGGAGACCGATGGTCGGTGCGACGAGGAAGCCGACCAGTGCGGTCACCGTGACCGTCTGCCCCGCCTGCCCGGGTGTCACTCCCAGCCCCTCGGCCATCTCGGTGAGCAGACCGTTGGGGAGGAATTCGGCGGTGACGAGGAGAAAACTCGTCATCATCATCGTCACGAGGGCCGCGTACGGCAACCGTTTCCTCTGCACCGTCACTGTCGCTGTCTCTGCCATCCCCTCACTCTCCGCCACCGCGCACCCGCGCACCCGACCTCCCGTCCGCGGCACCTGGCCGTTCGTCCGCGGCGCGGCGTCACCGAACGTTCACCGAGTCAGGTCAGACTGCGGGACATGAGCGATGTGACTCCCGCGCCGCAGGCATCGGCGAACTCCGGTGCGATCGGCGTCCTCGGCCTGGAGCTCCGCGGCGATGAGCCTCCGACGAAGAAGCAGGTGTACTCCTGGGCGCTGTGGGACTGGGCGACCCAGCCGTTCAGCACGGTGATCCTCACCTTCATCTTCACGGCGCTCTACCTCGCCACGGATGCGTTCCTGCCCGCCGACGTCGCCGCGCTCAGCGATACCGATCCCGTCAAGGAGGCGGCGATCGCCGACCTGACGAGCGGCCTGGGTCTCGGGTCGACGATCGCGGGGCTCGCGATCCTCCTCATCGCTCCCGTGCTCGGCCAGCGCGCCGACGCCGCGGGCAAGCAGAAGCTGTGGCTGGGCATCGGAACCGGCGCGCTCATCCTGTGCATGTTCGGACTGTGGTTCGTGGAGCCGACGCAGTCGCTCTTCTGGCTCGGCGTCGCACTCGTCTCGGCGGGGACGGTGTTCGGAGAGATCGCGGCCGTGAACTCGAACGCGATGCTCATCGGCATCGCGAGCCCGAAGACCGTGGGTCGTATCTCCGGCCTGGGCTGGGGCTTCGGCTATCTCGGCGGGATCGTCGCCCTCGCGATCGTCGTCGTCTTCTCCCTGTCCAACTGGTTCGGTCTGGCCGCCGACGATGGGCTGCCCTTCCGCCTCATCGCGGTGGGCTGCGCCGTCTGGGCGATCATCTTCTCCATCCCGATCTTCCTCAACGTGCCCGAGCCGTCGATGGGGAAGCCGGAGCGCAAGGTGGGTTTCTTCGCCTCCTACGTGCTGCTCGTGAAGGACATCATCGGGCTGTACCGCAACGGCGAGACCCGGCCGACGTTCTGGTTCCTGCTCGCCAGTGCCGTGTTCCGGGACGGACTGGCCGGTGTCTTCGCCTTCGGCGCGGTGATCGCGAAAACGGTCTTCCACTTCAGCTCGATCGAGGTCATCATCTTCGGCGTCGCGTCGAACGTCGTCGCAGGGGTGTCGACGATTATCGCGGGGCGCCTCGACGATAGGTACGGGTCGAAGCGCATCATCCTCGCCTCCCTCGGGTCGATGGTCGTCGCGGGGACACTGCTCTTTCTCCTCGTTGACACGGGCAAGGTGATCTTCTGGATCGCGGGGCTCGCGCTTTGCGTCTTCGTCGGTCCCGCGCAGGCGGCCTCGCGGACCTTCCTCGCGCGCGTGACGCCGGCGGGCCGCGAGGGGGAGATCTTCGGCCTTTACGCGACGACGGGCCGCGCGGCGAGCTGGATGGCCTCGGGGGCATGGACGGTGCTCATCGCGCTGACGGCGTCCACGGCGTTCGGCATCCTGGGGATCGTGGCCGTGCTGCTGATCGGCTTCCTTCTGCTGCTGCCGGTGAAGCCGCAGCGGATCTCCTGATCAGCGCCAGTTCTCGGCGAGCTTGGTGAGCAGCCGGGCGAGGTCGGACCGCTCCTGCGCGGTGAAGCCCGCGAGTGCGCGGTCGAGCTGTTCCCGGCGCTGTCCGTGCATGCGTCCGGCGAACTGGCGGCCCTCGTCGGTGAGGGCGATGCGCGTACGGCGGGCATCGTCGGGGTCTGCTTCGCGCCGGACGACCCCGCGGTCCACGCCCTGCTGGACGAGGCGCGAGGCGCGCGGCTGATCGACGCCGATCGCCTCGCCGAGCGCGCTGACACTGAGGGGTTCCGCGGCCGCGGCGAGCGCGTCGAGCATACGGATCCAGGCGAGCCCTGCGGCGCGGCCGCCGCCCATCCCGGCCCACGGCGGCGGGCCGAAGGGCGGGTGTCCGTGCGGTCCGGGGCCTCCTCCGCGGGGACCGAGGGCTTCCGCGTCGCCGTGGGGACCGTCGTGCATGCCCGGATGCGGGGCGCGGCGCCCTCGGAGGCGGAAGAGCGCGCGAGCAATCTCTTCGACGGATTCGTTCTCAGTGTTGGCCACGTCTCGTATTTTACATGCGACTTGACATGTACTCAATTTCCATGTCATCATGCATGTACATGCAATATGACAAACAAAGGACACATCCCATGGAAAACAACACACCCCACACAGACCTCCGCTCCCTCGGCCACTGGTCGCTGATGACGGCGCACCTGCTGCGCTCGCACGCCACCCAGGCCCTCTCCGAAGACGGGAACGTGGACCGCGTCCGCGCCCGCATCGATGAGGCGGTGCCCGCAGAGGAGCGCGAGGCCGCACTCGCGACGCTGAAGAAGATCGCCACGGCGCTCGGCGCCGATGAGGAGACCGAGGGCCCCGAGGGTCACGGTCCCGGACGCGACGGGTTTGGACCGCAGAGCGGGTTCGGACCGCGGCGTGGATTCGATCCTCGCGGCGGATTCGATCCTCGCCGTGGATTCGATCCTCGCGGCGGATTCGATCCTCGCGGCGGATTCGGCGGGCCGCGCGGCTTCGGTCACGGACCGTTCGGTCGCGGCTTCGGCCCCGCGCATGATCCCCGCGAGGGCGGTCGCGAC
>JAATFJ010000357.1 GCA_015655255.1 Actinomycetales bacterium
ATCAAGACGAAGGTCTACGAGCTCGACCCCTCCGGCTTCCTGCCCACCATGGACAACGATGCGGGAACCATGTCGACGATGTTCGTCGCCGCGGCGATCGGCCTGTTCCCCGTGACGGCCGGATCCTCCGAGTACCAGATCGGCACGCCGTTCTTCGATAAGACGACCATCACCTACGACGACGGCACGAGCTTCACGGTATCGGCAGGCGGGGTCTCCTCCGACGCCTACTACATCCAGTCCGCGACCCTCGACGGCGAGGACTTCGGGAACACCTGGGTGGACTACTCCTCCCTCATCGCGGGCGGCGAGCTCTCCTTCGACATGGACACCGAGCCCTCGGAGTGGGGCAGCGACAGCGAGCCCGCCTACTCGCTGAGCACCGCGACGAACGACGATGGCTCGGGCGAGACCGACGACACGAGCGTCACGGTCAGCGCATCGAGCATCGCGGCGGCCGAGGACGGCACAGTGGACGGGAGCATCACCCTGACGCTCCCCGCAGGCGTCACGCTCACCGATGCGGTGGGGACGGACCTCGTCGCAGAGGGGAAGGCCACCATCGACGGCCTCCCCTCCACCGTCTCCGGGCGCGTTGTCGTCACGGGGGAGGACTCCGTGACGATCGCGCTGAGCGGCACGGCCGCGGACACGGCCCTGTTCCACCTCGTCTTCTCCGACGACGCGCTCAGCGGTGCATCGGCGGCGCAGCTCACGGGGACGGGGGTCTCGACACTCGACCCGCTCTCCCTCTCCGTCGCCGCGGGGGAGCGCGTGCAACTGCAGGCGCTCGTCGATGAAGCCGCCCTCGTCCGGCAGGGGAACTACGCAGAGGCCTCCTACGCCGCCTTCGCCGCGGTCCGGGAGCGCGCGCAGACGCGACTCGCGGAGGAAGAAGCGAGCGCGACGAAGCTCCGCGTCGTACGGGAACAGCTGCAGAGCGCGATCTCGGCGCTCACGCTCAGTCAGGGCGCCTTCAGCAGGATCGAGGCGGAGGACTTCGACGACTGGGCCGACGACGGCATGAAGAAAGAGGCCTACCACTCCGCCGGCGACATCGGCGGAGTCTCCGAGGGCTCCTGGCTGACCTACTCCGAGCTCGACTTCGGCGGAGTCACCCCGCAGAGCATCTCCATCTCCTACGCCAACGAGCAGTCCGTCGGCAGCGAGAACAGCACGGTTGACGTCCACGCCGGCGGCACCGACGGCCCCATCGTCGCGACGGTCTCCCTCACCGGGACCGGGAGCTGGGCGAACTACTCGACCGCCTCGGCGAACCTCAGCGACGGTCGGGCGCTCATCGATGCCGGCGAGGTGACGCTCGTCTTCCACAAGCCGAGCGGGCAGTCCTGGGTCGCCAACGTCGACGCCCTGCAGTTCTCCGCGGAGCCGATCGATGACAGCGCGTCGCCGACGAGCATCGCCTCCCTCACGGCCGCGGGCGTCGCGGCGAGCGGCGGCGGCTCGAAGACGCTGAACCTCTCCGGCGGCATCTTTGAGAACGTGACCGATGGAGCCTGGGCGCAGTGGACGACGGTCGACTTCGGCGAGGGGGCGGACACCGTGACGATCTCCTACGACAAGCCGCAGTCCCGGGCGGCGAGCGACTCCGCCATCGAGGTGCGCCTCGGCTCTGCGGACGGCGATCCCCTCGTGACGGTGCCGCTGGCCTACACGGGCTCCGGCTGGGGCACGACGGGAAGCGCGAGCGCGAGCGTCGACCCCGCGGTGTTCTCCGGCGTGCAGGACGTCTTCCTCGCCTTCGTGTCCACGACGCAGAGCGACAGTCAGCCCTACGTGGCCAACGTCTCCTCGGTCGACTTCACGCGGAGCGCCGCGACGGGGGTCGTTCTGGAGGCGGAGGACTTCGTCGGCCACAGCGACACGACCTTCAACACCGGGACCGTCGCGTGGGATGACGGCACGACGCCCACGAACCTCGGCGGAACCGCGAACGGCTCGTGGCTGGACTACGGAGAGATCGACTTCGGCGACGAGGCGAAGAACACCGTGACCGTCCACTACGTCAACAACTCGAACCGCAGCGGCACGGGCTCGGCGATACAGCTCTACCTCGACGGCTTCGACGCCGCCGATCCCGGGACGCCGTTCGCGACGATCGTGCTGCCCGTGACGGGGTCCTCCTGGACCGCGGCGGGGACCGTGAGCGCCGAACTCCCCGAGGGCGTCTCCGGAGCCCACACCGTGCATCTCCGGCTGATCTCGAACACTGACTCCTCGCATCCGTACGTGGCGAACCTCGACAACCTCGTCTTCACCACCGAGGAGGAATCCGGGGAGGACGAGGTCGACAAGACGGCGCTGCAGGCGGCCGTCGACGCGAGCGCATCGCTCGAGGGAGACGCAGCACGGTACGGGTCGATCGACTTCGGCACCTTCACGACTCAGCTCGCGGCGGCCAGGGCGCTGCTCGACTCCGAGACGGCGACGCGTGAGCAGGTGATCGAGCAGACGCGCTCGCTTACCCTCGCCGCTGGACAGCTCGTCCCGAAGATCCGCATCCAGCTGGAGAACCTCGCGGAGAAGGCGGGGGCGCTGGACGGCGACCGGTACACCGATGACAGTGGGCGGGCGCTGGAGGACGCGCTCGCCGCGGCGCAGGCCGTCATCGCCGACGCGGATGCGGCGGATGCCGTGCTGCAGGAGGCGCTGACGGCGCTGCAGGCGGCCGTCGACGCGCTCGCCCTGAGGGAGGAGACCGTGCCGGACGCGCCGCTCTTCGTCTCCGCGACGCCGGATGCGAGCGCCGTCGAGGTCGCGTGGTCCATCCCTGAGGAGGACGGCGGGTCCCCCATCACGGGCTACCTCGTCGAGCTCGACGACGGGCACAGTGTGCAGATCGACGACCCCTCCCAGCAGAGCGCGACGTTCACCTGGCTCGAGGACGGCGCCTACCGTGCCCGTGTGAGTGCGATCAACGCGATCGGGACGGGGGAGCCCACCCCGTACACACAGGAGGCAACGACCTCGGCGACGATCCCCTCCGCCCCCGCCGTCACGGGCGTCGTGACGACGGGCGACGAGGTCCTCGTCGCCTGGCAGGCGCCCGTGGACGATGGTGGGACGCCCATCACGGCGTACCTCGTCACGCTCGACGACGGCACC
>JAATFJ010000205.1 GCA_015655255.1 Actinomycetales bacterium
GCTCCGTGGAGAACGACGTCGCCGATTCCATCACGGTCGACTCTCCCACGCAGCTCACCGTCAAGCTCCGCGAGGGCCTTACCTTCACCAACGGCGATGAAGTGACGGCCGACAACTTCATCAACGCGTGGAACTACGGTGCGGCCCTCGACAACGCGCAGGGTTCCGCTTACTTCTTCGAGGACATCGAGGGCTACAGCGCCGACACGAACGTCGACGAGATGAGCGGTCTGAAGCAGGTCGATGACTACACGTTCACGATCACGCTCAGCACGCCGGCGTCCGACTTCGCGCAGCGCCTCGGCTACTCCGCCTTCTACCCGCTTCCCGACGTCGCCTTCGATGACATCGAGGCCTTCGGTGAGAACCCCATCGGAAACGGCCCGTATAAGCTCGACGGTGACAGCGCCTGGGCGCACGATGAGGGCATTGACCTCGTCACCAACGAGGACTACGACGGTCCCCGCAAGCCCGTCAACGGTGGTCTGCACATCACCTTCTACGCCTCGCAGGATTCCGCCTATGCGGACCTGCAGACGGGAAGCCTCGACGTGCTTGACGCGATCCCGGACACGGCTTTCAGCACCTACGAGGATGACCTCGAGGGTCGCGCGGTGAACCAGCCGGCCGCGATCTTCCAGTCGATCACGATCCCGCAGTACCTTGAGCACTTCCAGGGCGAAGAGGGCCAGCTGCGTCGTCAGGCGCTGTCGCTCTCCATCAACCGCGAGGAGATCACCGACGTGATCTTCCAGGGCACCCGCACTCCCGCGAGCGACTTCACCTCTCCCGTCATCGACGGATGGAGCGATTCGCTCGAAGGTGCCGACGTGCTCTCCTTCGACGCGGACAAGGCGAAGGACCTCTGGGCCCAGGCCGACGCGATCAGTCCTTGGACGGGCACCTTCACCATCTCCTACAACGCCGACGGCGGTCACCAGACCTGGGTCGACGCGGTGGCGAACTCGATCAAGAACACGCTCGGCATCGACGCGGAGGGCAAGGCGTACCCCGACTTCGCCGGTCTGCTGGAGGATGAAGAGGCTCGTACGATGGACGGTGCCTTCCGCAGCGGCTGGCAGGCCGACTACCCGGGTCTGTACAACTTCCTCGCTCCGCTCTACGCGACCGGTGCCGGCTCCAACTACGGTGACTACTCCAGCGAGGAGTTCGACTCGCTGATCCGCGAGGGCATCGCCGAGACGGATACCGAAACGGCCAACGCGGACTTCCAGAAGGCGCAGGAAGTGCTCCTCACGGACCTTCCCGTCCTCCCGCTGTGGTACTCCAACGTCGTGGGTGGCTACTCCGCCTCCGTCGACAACGTGGAGTTCGGTTGGGACTCTGTTCCGCTCTACTACGCGATCACCAAGGCCGAGTAACTCCATAACTCGGTTCATCCGCCAGTGTGAGGCGGTGGCGGTTCTGCCACCGCCTCACACTGTGCTCGTATGCTGGTGAACGATCTCGCGCATTCCCGCCGCGACGGAACAGACTCCGTCGTCGGGGCAGGAGATGCCGCGATTTCCTCGGAAGGAGGAAGAGGATGACGAGCTACATCCTCAAGCGAATCCTGCAGGTCATCCCCGTGTTCTTCGGGGCGACCCTGCTCATCTACTTCATGGTCTTCGCCATGCCCGGCGATCCCGTCAAGGCGCTCTTCGGCGATCAGCAGCCGAGTGAGGCTGTCATCGAGCAGCTGCGCGCCCGGTACCACCTGGACCAGCCGTTCATCGTCCAGTACTTCTACTACATCAGCGGAATCTTCCGACTCGACTTCGGAACGAGCTACACGGGTCAGTCCGTGAGCGCTGTCCTCGCGCGCACCTTCCCCGTGACACTGAGGCTCGCGGCTTACGCGATCATCCTCTCCTTCCTGCTCGCGGTCGTCGTCGGCCTGTTCTCCGCGCTGCGCAAGGGCAAGCTCTTCGACAACGCGTCGCTCATCGTCTCGCTCGTCTTCGTCTCAGTGCCGTCCTTCGTGCTCTGTTTCGTCGCCCAGTACGTTTTCGGCGTCCAGCTCGGCTGGTTCAGCCCCACGGTCGGCTCGAACAACGGCTGGTGGGGGCTCACCCTGCCGGCGATCACTCTTGCGCTCGGCATCTATGCGACGAGTATGCGGCTCACGCGCGCCTCGACCATCGAGACGCTCGGTCAGGACTGGGTGCGCACGGCCTATGGCAAGGGGCTCTCGCGTCGCCGGGTTATCCCCGTGCATGTGCTGCGCAACTCGCTCATCCCCATGGTCACGGACTCCGCGACGAACTTCGGCGTCCTCATGGTCGGCGCCACCGTCACGGAGGGGATTTTCAACATCCCCGGTGTCGGCAACACCCTGTACCAGGCGATCATCCGTCACGAGGCGCCCACGGTCGTCTCCTTCGTCACCGTTTTCGTCATCGTCTACGTCTTCGTGAACCTGTTCATCGACCTGCTCTACGGTCTGCTCGACCCGAGGATCCGCTATGTCCAGTAACTCATCCACGCATTTCGTCGCTCCCGTCGACGGCGCGGAGATCGCCGTCGATGCCGTCCGCATCTCGGAGAAGAAGAGCAACCTCTGGCTCGACGCGTGGCGGGATCTGCGCTCGCGTCCCATGTTCTGGATCTCCATCGCCTTCGCCGCGCTCGTCGTGCTCGTCGCCGTCTGGCCGACCCTGTTCACGCAGACGCCGCCCAATAACGACTGCCTGCTGACCAACAGCAACGCCGGTCCCTCGGACGGCCATCCGCTCGGGTTCACTTTCCAGGGCTGCGACATCTACGCGCGCACCATCTGGGGCACGCGCACCTCGATGGTCGTCGGTCTGCTCGCAACCCTCATCGGCACGATCATTGGTGTGATCATGGGCGCGATCGCCGCCTTCTACGGTGGCTGGGTCGACTCTCTGCTCTCCCGCATCGGTGACATCTTCTTCACGATCCCGTACATCATCGCGGCGATTGTCGTCATGACAGTGCTCTCCGATTTCCGCAACGAGTTCACGCTCGCCTTCGCGATCGGTGGATTCTCGTGGGCATCCACGGCGCGCATCGTGCGTGCGGAAGTGCTGCGCGTGAAACAGGCCGACTATGTGATGGCATCGACGGCGCTCGGCCTCTCGCGGCTGCGCACGCTCTTCGTGCACATCCTGCCGAACTCCATGGCCCCCGTCATCGTCGTCACGACGCTGAGCCTGGGTGCCGCGATCGTCGCGGAATCCGTGCTGTCCTTCCTCGGTGTCGGTCTCGGCACGAGCACGATGTCCTGGGGCAATGACATCAGCCAGGCGCAGTCGAATCTGCGTACGGCACCTATGGCCCTCATTTGGCCCTCCATCGCGCTGACCCTTACGGTCCTCGCCTTCATCACCCTGGGCGAGTTGCTGCGCGACGCCCTCGACCCGAAAGCGAGGGCACTCCGGTGAGCGATGCATCTGTGAGCGCGGACACCACCACGGCGCCGCTGCTGAGTGTTCGTGGACTGACGATCTCCTTCGGCACCGGAAAGAACCAGCGCGAGGTCGTCCACGGCGTCGACTTCGACATCTTCCCCGGCGAGACCATCGCCATCGTGGGGGAGTCGGGATCCGGAAAGTCGACGACGGCCACGGCCCTCATCGATCTCCTCCCCGGGACAGGCAAGGTCACCGGAGGATCGGTCCGGCTCGGCGACACAGAGCTGACGACGGTCTCCCGCACGGGCATGGAGGCCATCCGCGGCCGCCGTATCGGCTATGTGCCGCAGGACCCTATGTCGAACCTCAACCCCGTGTGGTCCATCGGTTTCCAGGTCAAGGAAGCCGTCCGAGCCAATGGGCTCGCGACGGGGCGTCGTGACGTCGAGCATCGTGCTATCGAGGTCCTGGAGCAGGCAGGGCTGGCAGATGCGGCGAAGCGTCTGCACCAGTTCCCGCACCAGTTCTCCGGCGGCATGCGTCAGCGCGCGCTCATCGGCATCGGCCTCGCGGCCGATCCGGAACTGCTCATCGCCGATGAGCCGACGAGCGCCCTCGATGTGACCGTGCAGCGGACGATCCTCGACCACCTGGACTCCTTGACGCGGGAGAAGGGCACCTCCGTCCTCCTCATCACCCACGACCTCGGCCTCGCCGCGGACCGCGCCCAGAAGATCATCGTCATGAGTCAGGGACACATTGTGGAATCCGGGCCGAGCCGAGAGATCCTCGAGAACCCGCAGCATCCCTACACGCAGCGTCTCGTCGCCGCCGCGCCCAGCCTCGCTTCGCAGCGCATCCAGGCGCGTGCCGAGGTCGTTGGCATCGAGACCACGACGGAGGTCCTTAGCGCCGCCGCGCCCGTGGTGGAGGTGCGTAATCTCGTCAAGGACTACCGCATCCGCGGGGGCGGGTTCCGCAGCGAGCCCTTCCGCGCCGTGGACGACGTCTCGTTCCAGATCCCCAAGGGCAAGACGCTCGCCCTCGTCGGTGAATCGGGTTCCGGCAAGTCGACCGTGGCGAAGATGGTGCTCCAGCTCGAGCAGCCCACGAGCGGTGAGATCCTTATCGACGGGGTGGATGTGACAACCCTCTCGCACCGTGAGACCTTCGCGTTGCGGCGGCGTATGCAGCCCGTGTTCCAGGACCCCTACGGTTCCCTGGATCCGCTGCGCTCGATCTCGACCCTCATCTCCGAGCCGCTCGCCGTGCATCGTGTAGGGGATGCGAAGTCTCGGGAGAACCGGGTCTTCGAGCTCCTCGAACAGGTCGCACTCCCGCGCGAGCTGGCCTGGCGTTACCCGAACGAGCTTTCCGGTGGTCAGCGGCAGCGTGTCGCGATCGCACGGGCGCTCGCGCTCAAGCCCGACATCGTCGTGCTTGACGAGGCGGTGTCGGCGCTCGACGTGCTCGTTCAGGACCAGATCCTTACCCTCCTCACCGAACTGCAGTCGGAGCTGGGGCTGACATACCTGTTCATCACCCATGACCTCGCTGTCGTCCGCGTCGCGGCCGACCTCGTCTCGGTTATGGATCATGGGCGGATCGTCGAGCAGGGATCGGTGGACCAGATCTTCGCCTCCCCGCAACAGGAGTACACGCAGCGTCTGCTCGAGGCGATCCCCGGGCAGACGGTGGCGCTCGGAGGGCGATGAGAGCGGGCCGTCGGGACTCCGCGGGCCGTCGGGACTCCGCGGAGCAGCGCGATCTTGCGGGGCGCACCGCACAGGCGAGGTCGGGAACGGTATGGTTCGCGATCCTCGCGGTGGCGGTTCTCGTGCTCTTCGTGGACACGCTAGTCCGGGGCGGATGGCTGTCGCTCCTTCTCATCGCACCGTGGCCCCTTCTCGTTCTCTGGGTGGTGTGGACGTACTTCACCACGCCGCACGTGTGGACGGATGCGAGGGTTCTGCGCATCCGCAACCCTCTGCGCAGGTGGGACATCCCCTGGCGCGCAGTCGCGGAGCTCCGCTTGCGCTGGCAGGTGGAAGCGGTCCTTTCCGACGGACGCATCGTCGAAGCGTGGGCGCTCACCGCCCGGCGTCGTCGGCGCGGGTCGGACCCTGTCGTCCGCGAGCTGGAGATCATGAACGCCGCCCGCGAGCGGGCGACGGCGGAGCAGAGTGCGGACGGAGACACGACCGTTCGGCGGACCGCGAACCTGGCGGAGATCATGGTGCTCGGCCTTCTCGTCGTCTGGGCCGTGTGCGCGGTTCTTGTCGTCCGGTGAGCGGATCGTCCACGCTCGACGGGGCGGTGTATGTGCCGGGCGATGAGCCATGAGCGCCCCGTGGAGGGCGTGCGATGCACGCGCTGTGGGGATGCCCGGTAGGCCGACTTCCCCGTTCGCCGCCACCGGGGGATGAGGGGAAGTCCGCCCCGGCCCAGTAGAATCGAGCGGATATGTCCCCACGCGCCCAGACACCGCTCTCGCCCGCAGCGACACCGGCGATGCAGCTCCGCAATTTCTGCATCATCGCCCACATCGACCACGGCAAGTCGACGCTCGCCGACCGCATGCTGCAGCTCACGGGCGTCGTCGCCGACCGCGACATGCGTGCGCAGTACCTCGACCGCATGGACATTGAGCGCGAACGCGGCATCACCATCAAGAGCCAGGCCGTGCGCATGCCGTGGGCATACGCGGGGGAGACCTTCGCGCTCAACATGATCGATACGCCGGGGCATGTCGACTTCACCTATGAGGTATCGCGCTCCCTCGCTGCGTGCGAGGGAGCCATCCTCCTCGTGGACGCGGCCCAGGGCATCGAGGCACAGACGCTGGCGAACCTCTACCTCGCGTTGGAGAACGATCTCACGATCATCCCCGTGCTCAACAAGATCGACCTGCCCGCGGCCGATCCGGAGAAGTTCGCCAAGGAGCTCGCCGACCTCATCGGAGGCAGCCCCGACGACGTGCTCCGCGTGTCCGGGAAGTCAGGCGTGGGAGTGGAAGCGCTTCTCGATCGCATCGTCGAGGAGATCCCGGCGCCGGTGGGAGACCCCGATGCTCCAGCGCGCGCGATGATCTTCGACTCCGTATACGACGCCTACCGCGGTGTCGTCACGTATGTGCGCATGATCGATGGGAAGCTGCAGCCGCGCGAGCGCATTCAGATGATGTCGACGAGGGCCAATCACGAGCTCCTCGCGATCGGGGTGTCCAGTCCCGAGCCCGTCTCGACGAAGGGCCTCGGAGTCGGGGAGGTCGGCTACCTCATCACAGGTGTGAAGGACGTGCGTCAGTCGAAGGTGGGCGACACCGTCACGACCGCGCGCACGCCGGCGACGGAGCCGCTCGCCGGATACACCGATCCCAAGCCCATGGTCTTCTCGGGGCTCTACCCCATCGAGGGCAGCGACTATGCGGATCTCCGCGAGGCGCTCGACAAGCTCAAGCTCTCCGACGCCTCCCTCGTCTACGAACCGGAGACCTCTGTCGCGCTCGGCTTCGGATTCCGCTGTGGCTTCCTGGGACTTCTGCACCTGGAGATCATCACGGAGCGCCTTGCGCGCGAGTTCGACCTCGACCTCATCACCACCGCGCCGAGCGTGGTCTATGAGGTCACCACGGACACGGGGGAGACCGTCACCGTCACCAACCCCAGCGAGTACCCCGATGGCCGCGTCGCCTCGGTGAGCGAGCCTATGGTCAAGACGGCGATCCTGCTCCCCAAGGACTATGTCGGTACGGTCATGGAGCTGTGCCAGTCGCGCCGTGGCTCGTTGCTCGGCATGGAGTACTTCTCGGAGGAGCGCGTCGAGCTGCGCTATCGCATGCCGCTCGGCGAGATCGTCTTCGACTTCTTCGACCAGCTCAAGTCGCGCACCCAGGGCTACGCCTCGCTCGACTACGAGCCCGACGGCTCCGAGGCCGCCGATCTCGTCAAAGTCGACATCCTCCTCCAGGGCGACAAGGTGGACGCCTTCAGCTCCATCGTCCACCGGGACAAGGCGTACAGCTATGGAACGATGATGGCCGAGCGTCTGCGCAAGCTCATCCCTCGGCAGCAGTTCGAGGTGCCCATCCAGGCGGCGATCGGCGCGCGCATCATCGCAAGGGAGACCATCCGTGCCATGCGCAAGGACGTGCTCGCCAAGTGCTATGGGGGTGACATCACCCGTAAGCGCAAGCTGCTGGAGAAGCAGAAAGAGGGCAAGAAGCGCATGAAGATGGTCGGCCGCGTCGAGGTCCCCCAGGAGGCGTTCATCGCGGCGCTCTCCGGCGAC
>JAATFJ010000043.1 GCA_015655255.1 Actinomycetales bacterium
ATTCCTTCGGCGTCTCCGCGGCGACGATCCGCAACGACATGGCGCAGCTCGAGGACGAAGACCTCATCGCCGCGCCGCACACCTCCTCCGGGCGTGTGCCGACGGACAAGGGCTACCGCGTGTTCGTGGATCACCTCGCCCAGCTCCGCCCGCTCTCCGGGGCGCAGCGTCGCGCCATCGAGTCGTTCCTCGGTGAGCCCGCCGACCTCGACGACCTCATGGTCCGCACTGTGCGCGTGCTCACGCAGCTCACGGGGCAGGTTGCCCTCGCGCAATACCCCTCTTTCGCCCGGGCGCACCTCACTCACATCGAGATTGTCGCGATCGCTCCGCAGCGCATGCTCGTCGTCCTCGTCACGGACGCGGGCGGGGTCTCCCAGCGCATCGCCGTGGTACCCGCTCCCCTGGATGATGCCGACGTCGCCGTGCTCCGCGCGCGGCTGTCCGCGCTCATCACCGGGCGCTCGGTGGGGGAAGCATCCGAACGCGTGCGCCTGCTCAGGGGGGACGTCGAGGGCGCCGATGCGGCGCTGCGCATCCTCGCGGAGGTCGTCGGCGAAGAGCTCACTACCTTCCGGCAGGAGCGTCTCGTCATGGCGGGGGCGGCGACGCTCGCGCGCCGCGAGCAGGACTTCCGCTGCAGCATCCACCCGCTGCTCGAAGCGATCGAGGAGCAGGTGACGCTGCTGCGGCTCATGAGCGAGATGGTGACCGACGAGCACGGCCTCGCCGCGAGCATCGGCGCGGAGAATGAGCCCTTCGGCATTCCGGAGGCCTCGATCGTCGCGAGCAACTATCTGACACCGAGTGGCACCGCGCGCGTGGGCGTGATGGGGCCGACCCGGATGGACTACTCGAGCAACTTCGCCGCAGCGCGGGCTGTCGCCCGCTACCTGTCGCAGCTGCTCGAGGATGACGAGGCGAGCCGCTGAGGCGGCTGACGCGAAAGGCAACTGTGGCTGACCACTACGAGGTTCTCGGGGTGTCCCGTGACGCCTCCCAGGACGATATCAAGAAGGCGTACCGGCGTCTCGCGCGACAACTGCACCCGGACGTCAACCCCAGCGAGGACGCGGCAGAGCGCTTCAAGCTTGTGACGCACGCCTACGATGTGCTGAGCGATGAGGACTCTCGGCGCAACTATGACCGCGGCGGTGACGAGAACGGGAACTTCAACGGCTTCGGCGGCTTCGGGGACATCTTCGAGACCTTCTTCGGCGCCGCACAGGGCGGCGGCCGGGGAGGGCGACCGCGCTCCCGCACGGAACGGGGACAGGATGCACTCGTGCGCATCGACCTCGACCTCGGCGACGTCGTCTTCGGGGCACATCGGGATATCGAGGTCGACACAGCCGTGCTGTGCGAGACCTGCCAAGGGTCCTGTTGCCAGCCCGGCACCTCTCCCGTCCGCTGCGATATCTGCGGCGGATCGGGGAATGTCCAGCGTCAGGTGCGCAGCCTCCTCGGCAACGTCGTCACCTCGCAGCCGTGCCCGACCTGCGAGGGTTACGGCACGACCATCCCGCACCCCTGCGCGACATGCCACGGACAGGGGCGCGTACGCTCGCGGCGTACGGTCTCTCTCGACATCCCTGCGGGTGTGGAGACGGGGCTGCGCCTGCAGCTGCCCGGCTCCGGAGAGGTCGGCAAGGCGGGTGGCCCCCACGGCGACCTTTACGTCGAGGTCACGGTCGCCCCGCACCCGACGTTCAGTCGGGACGGCGACGATCTCCTCGCGACCCTCGAAGTAGCGATGACGGATGCGATCCTCGGCACGGAGACCTCCATCGACTCCCTCGACGGGAAGGTCGACCTGGAGATCCGCGCGGGTGTGCAGTCCGGCGACGTGCTCACGATCAAGGGCCGCGGGATCACGCCGCTGCGCGGCACCCAGCGTGGCGATCTCCGGGTCGGCGTGCAGGTCGTGACGCCGACGAAGCTCGACGCCTCGCAGCGCGCGCTCATCGAGGACTTCGCAAAGAAGGCCAAGGACCCCGCACCCCAGCTCGCCCAGTTCCAGCAGGGACTGTTCTCTAAGCTGCGCGACCGCTTCCGCGGACGTTGATGAGCGGGCACTGATGGCGCTGCATTTCCTCGTTCCCGAGGCGCGGAGCGCGGCGATCGGCGAGATCGTCGCCCTGCGCGGCCCCGAGGCGAAGCACGCCCAGGTGCGCCGCGTGCGCACCGGCGAGGTCGTCACCATCGGCGATGGCGCGGGCGTCTGGCTGGAGACGGAGGTCGTCTCCACCTCCGCCGCCGAGGTCGAGGTGCGAGTGACGCATCGGCGTGAGGATCCTTCGCCCGCGCCGCGCATCCTCCTCGCCCAGGCGCTCGCGAAGGGCGATCGGGATGAGCTCGCCGTGCAAGCGTCCTGCGAGCTCGGTGTGGACGAGGTCGTTCCCTGGCAGGCGGCACGTTCCGTGTCGCGCTGGGAGGGGCACAAGGCGACGAAGGGCAGAGAGCGCTGGGAGGCGATCGTGCGCGAGGCGGCCAAGCAGGCGCATCGCTCCTGGCTGCCCGCCGTGTCGGACGTGGAGACGACGGCGCAGCTGGCCCAGCGCGCTCCGGAGCAGCGCGTGCTCGTGCTCGACCCCACGGCCGCGGTGCCGCTGAGCGGCCTCGTGCCGGACCGCCGCGACGTGCTCCTCGTCGTGGGCCCGGAGGGCGGTGTCGCACCAGAAGAACTGCAGCGACTGGAAGCGGCCGGCGCCGAGCGCGTGCGCCTGGGCGCCACCGTGCTGCGCACCTCGACCGCAGGCCCCGCCGCCATCGCCCTCCTCTCCGCCACCTTGCACCGCTGGTAGCGACCGCACGCATCCGCCCTCTGTTTCTGTCTCCGGCCGGGTATACCCCGCGGATTTCCATCCGGAGACAGAAATAGCGGGGGTGACGGGGCGGACGAGGCGAGGCGCGGGCGGGGAGGTGCCGGTAGACTGGGGATATGACGGAGGCCTCGATCTTTACGCGCATACTTTCGGGAGAGATTCCCGGTGAGAAGCTGGCGGAGACCGATCGGGTGTTCGCGATCCGCGACATCAATCCCCAGGCGCCGTTCCACGCACTCGTCATCCCCAAGACCGCGCAGTACCGGGACGTGACCGAGCTCGCCGCGGGGGATCCGGGGCTGCTCGCCGAGTTCGTCGCCGTCGCGAAGAGCCTCGCTGACGAGCACGCGAACGGTGAATACCGACTTATCTTCAACAACGGGGCGAGCGCCGCCCAATCCGTCTTCCACGTGCACGCGCACGTGCTCGCGAATCTCGAGGAGAACACACTCGTTGGCTTCTGACACTCCGAACGATGTCACCCAGCACGTCTCCGTGGACGGCATCGCCATGGTGCAGCTCCTCGGCCCGCAGGACCGTCTGCTGCGCATGCTCGAGAAGCAGCATCCCGAGGTTGACGTCCACGTCCGCGGCAACGAGATCACCCTCACGGGCGGGCAGGATGCCGTCGCACACGCGCGTGCGCTCGTCGATGAACTGCTCGTCATGACCCGCGAGGGCCACGATCTCGCTCCCAGCGATGTGGAGCACTCCGCGCGCATCCTGCGTCGGGAGGACGGCCCGAGGCCGAGCGAGGTGCTCGGCGAGGCGATCCTCTCGACACGCGGCCGCGTCATCCGCCCCAAGACGCAGGGGCAGAAGGACTACGTCAACGCGATCGAGGAGAACACGATCGTCTTCGGCATCGGTCCTGCGGGAACCGGCAAGACCTACCTCGCGATGGCGAAGGCCGTGCAGGCGTTGCAGCGCAAGGAGGTGCAGCGCATCATCCTCACCCGTCCCGCCGTCGAGGCGGGAGAGCGACTGGGCTTCCTCCCCGGAACGCTCACCGACAAGATCGACCCCTATCTCCGCCCGCTCTACGACGCGCTGAACGAGATGATGGACCCGGAAGTCGTGCCGCGCCTCTTCGCGACGGGCACGATAGAGGTCGCGCCGCTCGCCTACATGCGCGGTCGCACCCTCAACGACTCCTTCGTCGTCCTCGACGAGGCGCAGAACACGACGCCGGAACAGATGAAGATGTTCCTCACGCGGCTGGGCTTCGGCACGAAGATGGTTGTCACGGGCGACATCACCCAGGTCGACCTTCCGCAGGGTGCCTCGGGGCTGCGCCTCGTCACGCGCGTGCTCGGCGACATCGAGGACATCCATTTCGCCCGGCTCACGAGTGACGACGTCGTGCGGCTCTCGCTCGTCGGACGCATCGTCGACGCCTACAGCGAGTACGACGAACGGCGCATGGCCGAGCGCACCGAGCGCGAGCAGGCCGCCTCCTTCGCCAACAGAGCAGAACGCCGCGCCGCCCTGCGCCCCGGAACCGGCGACCGTTCCCCGAAACGAGGACGAGCATGATCGAGATCAACAATGAGTCGGCCATCGACATCGACGAGCAGGTGCTCCTGCGGCTCACCGACTTCAACCTCGGCCAGCTCCACGTCAGCCCCGACGCCGAGGTCGCCATCGTCCTCGTCGACGAGGGCGCCATGGAGGCACTGCACGTGCAGTGGATGGACGAGCCGGGTCCCACGGACGTGCTGAGCTTCCCCATGGACGAGCTTCGGCCCGGCACGGAGGACCGGCCCACCCCCGCGGGCCTCCTCGGGGACATCGTGCTGTGCCCGCAGGTCGCCGAGACCCAGGCGCAGGCGGCGGGTCACTCGCTCATGGACGAGCTCGTCCTGCTCACCACGCACGGTCTTCTGCACCTGCTGGGATTCGACCACGCCGAGCCCGACGAGGAGCGTGAGATGTTCGGACTGCAGAGGGAGCTCATCGCCGGTTTCGCCCGCGTCGAACGACGACGATGACCGAGATCCTCCTCCTCGTCGCCGCGGTGCTCCTCGTCGCCTTCGGCGGCCTCATGGCGGCGATCGATGCCGCCTACGGCGTCGTCTCGCAGTCCGATCTCGCGGAGATGGCCGCCGAAGGCCGCCACGCGAAGGCGTTGCGCAAGATCGCCGTCGATCCGTATGCCTCTGTGAACTCCGTTGCCTTCATCCGCGTCCTCGTCGAGGTCACGGCGGCGGTCCTCGTCACCGTGGCGTTCACGATCCTCTTCCAGAACATCTGGTGGGCGATGCTCGCCGCGGCGATTCTCATGACGGGCATCACCTTCGTGCTCGTCGGCGCGAGCCCTCGGTCCTTCGGCCGCCAGCACGCGGAGCGCATGGTGCGCGGCTCCGCGCCCGTCGTCCGCGGACTTCGCGTGATCCTCGGCCACATTGCGCACGGCCTTGTGCTGCTCAGCAGCCGGGTCACACCCGGTTCGGGGCGCAGCTCGTTCGCCTCCGAGGAGCAACTGCTCAGCATGGTTGACGAGGCGGCCTCGAACGATCTCATCGAGGAGGATGACCGCGACCTCATCCACTCCGTCTTCGACTTCACCGACCGCTTCGTGCGCGCCGTCATGGTGCCGCGCACGGACATGGTGACCGTCGATGCGGATGCAACGACGACGGAGGCGATGGACCTCTTCCTCAGCCGCGGGGTCTCGCGCATGCCCGTCGTCGACGACGAGGCGGACGATGTCGTCGGCGTCGTCTATCTGAAGGACCTCGTCCAGTTCGCCTACCGGGACGACAGCGCCTGGCGCGATCTCGCGATCCGCCCGCTCGCGAGACCCGCGACCTTCGTGCCCGAATCGATGCGCGCGGAGACCCTGCTGCAGCAGATGAAGCGCGACGCCGTGCATGTCTGCGTCGTCGTCGACGAACACGGCGGAATCTCTGGACTCGTGACGATGGAAGACCTCATCGAGGAGCTCGTGGGCGAGATCGCCGACGAATACGACCATATGCCCGCCGAGGTCGTCGAACTGGGGCAGGGACGCTACCGCGTCAACGCCCGTATGCCTCTCGACGACGTCGGAGACCTCTTCCGGATCGATCTCGAAGACGAGGACGTCGACTCCATCGGCGGCCTGCTCGCGAAGGAGCTGGGCCAGGTGCCGCAGCCCGGGTCGACGGCCGTCGTCGACGGTCTCGTGCTCACGGGAGGAACGTCACGGGGACGAAGACGCGGCATCGCCACGGTGTTCGTGGAACGCGCGCCGGATAGAGAAGGACAACGATGACTGACGAGACATTCCGCAGCGGATTCGCGACCTTCGTCGGCCGCCCCAACGTGGGAAAATCCACGCTCACGAACGCGCTCGTGGGCGAGAAGATCGCCATCACGAGCGAGAAGCCGCAGACGACGCGACGTGCGATCCGCGGCATCCTCAACCGGCCCACGGGACAACTCGTCCTCGTCGACACTCCGGGGATACACCGTCCGCGCACCCTGCTGGGAGAACGGCTCAACGACCTCGTCGAACAGGTGCTGGGTGACGTCGACGTCATCGGATTCTGCGTCCCCGCCACGGAGAAGGTCGGCCCGGGCGATCGCCGCATCGCCGCATCGCTCGACGGCTATCCGCGCTCGAAGAAGATCGCCATCGTCACAAAGACCGATGCCGCCTCGCGCGACGAGATCACGGAGCGTCTCATGGAGGTCGATTCCCTCCGTGAGGACTGGGAGGCCGTCATCCCGCTCTCCGCCCTCACCCGCGAGCAGCTCGATGTGCTCACCGGTGAGATCCTCGCCCGGATGCCCGAGGGGCCTGCGCTCTACCCCGAGGGCGTAGTGACCGACGAATCGGAGGCGGACCGGATCGCGGAGATCATCCGCGAAGCCGCGCTCGACGGCGTCCGAGACGAGCTGCCGCACTCCATCGCTGTCGTCGTCGACGACATCGCGCCGCGCGAGGGCTCCGACCTCACGGACGTGCACGCCTCGATCGTCGTGGAGCGGGACAGTCAGAAGGCCATCATCATCGGCCATAAGGGCTCACGGCTGCGCGATGTCGGTGCGCGGGCGCGGGGGGGCATCGAGGAACTGCTGGGAACGCGCGTCTTCCTCGGCCTGCACGTGAAGGTCGCCAAGGAATGGCAGCGGGACCCCAAGCAGCTGGGTCGGCTGGGGTTCTGAGCATCAGATGCTTGCGCGAGTCTTCGGGGATGAGGACGGCATGAGATGGCGCTGGACGGACGAGGGATGGACGGTGGCACCCGCGGCGGACGATGCCTGGGTCGTGGACTCCTTCCTCCTCGATGAAGGCTTCGTCGCCGCGCGGGAGGCACACGAGCAGCGCTTCCTGACCGCATGCGCGAGCGAATCCATGGGAATCACCGAGGCACGGCTGTCGGGGTTCTGGGAGGCGGTCTGGCGACGGCTTCCACAGGAAGGACGAGGATTCCCGCGGGTCGAGGCGCATCGCGGCGACCCCGCCGCGCTCGTCCTGTGGATGCGCCTCGCACCGCCGCTCACGGAGCAGGTGCGTCTGTGGGTTCCCCGCGCCCCGGACCCCCGGGAGCATCCGCGGATCAAAGGTCCCGACCTCGTCGCCTTGGCGCGGCTCCGGGCAGAGGCTGTCCGGCAGGGTGCGGACGATGCCGTGCTCTGGGGCGCGGACGGGGATATCCGCGAGACCGCGCATTCCGCGCTGCTCTGGTGGCGCGGAGATACGCTGTGCCATCCCGGCGCGGACACGCTCACCCTGCCGAGCATCACCGCGCAGCGCGTCCTCGCTGCCGCGCGCGCCGCAGGCATCGCGGTGACGGAGGACCGCCTCGCGCTCGCCGCGGCGGCGGAGGTCGAGCTGTGGACGGTCAACGCGCTGCACGGGATCCGTCCCGTGGTCTCCTGGCAGTATCCTGGCGAGGAACCCGTTCTTCTTCCGGTTGACGCCGCTCGCGTGCGCCGGTTCCGATGCGCGGTCCGTACCGTGGCGGACCCGACGACGCCCCAGGAGTGCCGTGCGAACGATCCTCGTCGATAACTACGACTCCTACAGTTACAATCTCTTCCCGCTCCTCGCGGCGACATTCGGCGAGGAACCGCTCGTCCTCGCCAACGATGCCGAGGAGTGGGCGACGCTGGATCTCTCCGGATTCGCCGCCGCCGTCATCTCCCCGGGGCCCGGGACGCCGGAGGTCGCGGCCGATCGGGGGACCGCCCTCGACCGTCTCTTCGCCGCCGACATCCCCGTCCTCGGCGTCTGCTTCGGGCATCAGGCCCTCGGCTGGATCTGCGGCGCCGATGTCGTGCGGGCTCCGCAACCCCGCCACGGTCATCTCGCCCGCATCCGCCACACCGGTACCGAACTGTTCCGCGGGCTGCCGCAGGACTTCACGGCTGTGCGCTATCACTCACTGTGCCTCGTCGAACCCCTCCCCACGGAGCTTGAAGCCACCGCGTGGGCGGACGATGGCGTCATCATGGGCATGCGGCACCGGGAGAAGCCCTGGTGGGGCGTGCAGTTCCATCCCGAGTCCGTGGCGACGGAGCATGGGACCGCCCTGCTCGCGAACTTCGCCGAACTCGTCCGGCAGCGGCGGGGCGGTTCCTCGACCCGCCCCGCACGCACGCTCCGCCAGCGCGCTCTGGAGCTCTCGATCCCCACGGAAGTGCTCTTCGACGAGATCTTCGCCGACAGACCGTTCGCCTTCTGGCTCGACAGCAGCCTCCCCGGCCCGGGTGGTGCCCGCTTCTCCTTCCTCGGCGATGCCGGCGGTCCCCTGGGCGAACTCCTGCGCGCCGAGGTGGGGACCGGGCGTGTGGAAGTGCTCGACGGACAGGGTGAGCCGCGGCGTACCGAGGAGGGGACGATCTTCGATGTCCTCGATGCGCGTCTCCGCGACAACAAGCTGCCCGCGGAGCCCGGTATCCCCTTCGACCTCACGAGCGGCTACGTCGGCTACTTCGGCTATGAGCTGAAGGCCGAGTGCGGTGGCGCTCCCGCGCACCGCTCCGAGCGCCCCGACGCGCTCTGGATGCTCGCGACGCGCGTCATCGCGGTCGATCACGACGCGGGACGGATCCACCTCTTCGCGCTCGCCGACGACTCCGATGACGGGGCGCGCGCGGCCCTGCGTTGGCTGGACGAGACCGCAGCATGCATCGGGGCGCTGCACGGGCAGCCAGTGCCCGCCCTGCCCGAGGAAGAGGATCCGTCCGTCGACATCGCGGCGCTCCTGCATCGTCCGCGGGCGCGCTACCTCCGCGACATCGAGGACAGCCTCGCGCAGCTTCGCGCGGGGGAGAGCTACGAGATCTGCCTCACCGACACGGTCGAGCTGCCCTTCTCTGGACGGCCACTCGAAGCCTACCGGCGGCTGCGGCGCCGCAATCCCGCGCCCTATGCCGCGTATCTGCGCTTCGGTGACATCCATGTCCTGTCCTCTTCCTCGGAGCGCTACCTGAAGATCGATCCGCAGGGGGTCGTCGAATCGCGCCCCATCAAGGGGACCGCACCGCGCAGCGCTGATCCGCAGGAGGATGCGGCCCTCGCCGCCGATCTCGTCGTGAGCCCCAAGACGCGCGCGGAGAACCTCATGATCGTCGATCTCATCCGCAATG
>JAATFJ010000283.1 GCA_015655255.1 Actinomycetales bacterium
AACGCCGCGCTCACCCGCGTTGGCTCCCTCTCCGGCGCCGTCGAGGTGCTCACGGCGGAACGTGCCGAGCGCGCGGATCGGGCGGGGAAGGCCGCGGGATCCGCTGTCGAGGGGCTGCGCGGTGGCATGGGCACGCTCGTCGATGCGCTCGCGGCCGACCTCTCCCAGCTGGGGGCGGAGATCCGCACGGGGGCAGCGGTGCAGGAACTCGTCCGTGTGGGGAAGGGCTGGAGCGTCCGCGTCGCCGTCGCGGCGGAGGAGACGGCGGAGGAGACGGCGGAGGAGACGAACGCGAGCGACGTGGCCAATGCGGACAGCCCCCTCCCGATCGACGCGCGCGCTGCCGAGGGGAGTCATCCCCCCGTGACCGACGCACTCGCAGCCGACGCCGTGATCGTCGCGACGGCGGAGCCCTCGGCGCATCCGCTCCTCGACCCGCACGTCGCCGATCTCGGCGAGCCGGGCGATGCCCCGCGCATCGAGGTCGTCACCCTCCTCCTCGACGCCCCCGTCCTGGATGGGGCTCCGCGAGGAACCGGCGTGCTTACCGTCCCCGGCGCGTTCACGGCGAAGGCGCTCACCCATGCGACGGTGAAGTGGGAGTGGCTGCGGGAGGCCGCGGGCTCCCGGCACGTCGTCCGGGTGTCCTTCGGATCCCAGGGGGAGGGGGCGGCGACCGCCGCCCTCGATGAGCGCGCAGCGGCGGTGCTCGCGCTGCACGAGGCCGCCGCGATGCTCGACGCCCCCCTCACCGGGAGCATGATCGTCGCCGCGCATCGCGCGCGCTTCACGCAGACCCAGCCCTCTGCCTTCCTCGGTGCGAACGCGCGACGGGCGCAGGCCCGCGAGGCCGTCCGCGCCGTCGCCGGTCTCGGTGCCGTGGGCGCATGTGTCGCGGGAACCGGGCTCGCACAGGTCGTCCCCGATGCGATCGCAGAAGCCGACCGCATCCGCCGTCATCTCCTCTGGGAGTGACGAGGTGCGCGCCGGGCGAAAGGAGCAGAGAGGAAAGAGAATGTTCGCGTAGATGCCGAAAAAGGCATATGGCGTTACGCTGGTAACTCGGCTGGCGGGAGCAGAACCCGCGGCTCGGCCGGAACTCCAGGGGAGGGAGACCCCATGAAGGGGAAGATCGGACTCGTCGTGGGGCTCGGTGCGGGGTACGTCCTCGGCACGCGTGCGGGACGCGAGCGCTACGAGCAGATCAAGAAGCAGTGGCTCAAGGTCTGGCACCTCGATCCCGTGCAGCGCCAGGTCACCAAGGCCACCGACTTCGCGAGGGCCCAGGCCTTCGCCGTCCCCGGAGCCGTGTGGCACGGTGCCGTCGCCGTCGTCAAGGCGGCATCGCGCGCGGGGACTCCGGGCGAGAAGCTCGATCAGGCGATCGCCGAGGGCAAGGACGCGGCCGATGAGGTCGCCGACGCTGTCGCTGCCGACGCCGCGACCATCGAGAAGAAGGCGACGGCAGCGAAGAGGCCGACGTCTGCGCGCACCACTCCGACGAAGAAGCCCTGAGGCCACCCATGACACGGGGATACCGCGACCGCGCCAACGACAGCTTCCTCACCCTCATCGGCAACCTTCCCGAGCTCGTCAGCAATCTCGTCAAGGCCGAGATCGATGCGGCGAAGACCTGGATCTCACGCACGGCGAAGGATGCGGGGATCGGCAGCGTCTGGTTCCTCGTCGCTCTCTTCTTCCTGTTCTGGGCCGTTCCCGTCGTGCTCGTCTTCGCCATCGCGGGGCTCGCATCCTGGATGCCCGTCTGGCTCGCCGCCCTCGCGACCTTCGGGATCCTCCTCGTCCTCTTCGCCCTGTTCGCCCTGCTCGGCATCCTGAAGTTCAAGAAGGTCGTCGCTCGACGCACCCCCGTGCAGAACGTCGCGGACGACATCCGCACCGTGAAGGAGGCCGGAGATGACACCCTCTGAGCAGCTGCCCCGCACCGCGGTTCCCGACGGGATCACGGATCCCGTCGTCGCCGCGCGCGCCGAGCTGAAGGCGGCGCTCGCCGCCATCGAGGTGAAGGGCAACATCCCCCGTCGCGTCGAAAAGGCCTCGCAGCGCGGCGTCGAGAAGGCCAGGGCATTCGCTCAGAGGCGGCCCCTCGCCGCTGCGGCCGCCGCCGTGGGGATCGCAGCCGCCGTCGGCGGTGCCGTCTGGGCGGTCGCCCGCGTGATCGCCCGCTGATCCGCCGGTCGCGGCCCCCGCGAGAAAGGGGCAGACTGGAGTCATGGTCGATGTGCACGAAGAGAACCCGTCCGGCTTCACCCTCTGGGCGGTCTGGCGCCGCAATCCCGACGCTCCCGTCGCCGAGACAGAGGCGACCGAACTGGAGGCGATCGCCCGGCACATCGAGGACTCCGGCATCACCATCCGCGGCTTCTATGATGTGAGCGGTCTGCGCGCCGACGCCGATCTCATGGTGTGGCTGCACGGCGACACCGCCGAGGGATTGCAGCAGGCGCTGCGCCGACTGCGTCGCACCGAGCTGCTGCGCAGCCTCCTCCCCGTGTGGAACGCCCTCGGCGTGCACCGCGACGCGGAGTTCAACCGCGCCCACGTCCCCGGCTTCCTCCGCGGCATCGAGCCCAAGCAGTGGCTGTGCCTGTACCCCTTCGTGCGCAGCCACGAGTGGTACCTCCTCCCCGAGGAGGAGCGCCGCCGCATGCTCGCCGAGCACGGACGCAAGGGCGCGGCGTTCTCCGGCGTCACCGCCAACACGGTCGCTTCCTTCGCCCTCGGCGACTACGAATGGCTTCTTCCCCTCGAGGCCGACGACGTCACAGAACTCGTCGACGTCATGCGCGAGCTGCGGTACACGGATGCGCGCCGTCACGTGCGCGAGGAGGTGCCGTTCTTCACGGGGCGCCGACTGCGCTTCGACGAGATCGCCGACGTGCTGCACTGATCCGATGACCGCATCGATCCGTCTCGGAACCCGCAGGAGCGCGCTCGCGAAGGCGCAGTCCGGTCATGTCGCCGCCGCGCTGGAGAAGATCTCCGGCCGCCCCGTGGAACTCGTCCCCATCGTCTCCGAGGGGGACACCAACCGTGCCTCCCTCAGCGAGATCGGCGGGCAGGGCGTCTTCGCGACGCGGCTGCGCGAAGCCCTGCTGAGCGGAGAGTGCGATCTGCTCGTGCACTCCCTTAAAGACCTGCCGACGCTCCAACCGCGCGCTCTCGTCATCGCGGCGACACCGACGCGCGAGGATGCCCGCGACATCGCCGTCACGCGCGATGGCACCCCGCTGCACGAGCTCGCGCCGGGCAGCAGGGTGGGCACGGGGTCGCCGCGCCGCATCGCCCAGGTGCGCCGCCGGGCCCCGCACGTCGAGATCATCGATCTCCGCGGGAACGTCGACTCCCGTCTCGGCAGGGTGCGCTCTGGCGAGCTCGACGCCGTCATCCTCGCGGCGGCCGGTCTTTCCCGGCTGGGCGGGGAGAGCGCACTCCGGCAGGAGAGCCTCGGTGTCGCCGAATGGCCCACCGCGCCAGGGCAGGGTGCGCTCGCCGTCGAGACGCGCGAGGACGCGTCCGAGTGGCTGCGCGCCGCGCTTCGGGAACTGGACGATGAGGAGACGCGCGTCGCCGTCACCGTGGAGCGCGGAATCCTCGAAGGCCTCGACGCGGGATGCCAAGCGCCGTTCGCCGCGCACGCGGCGGTCGAGGGGTCCTCTGTGCGCGTCCGCACGGTCGTGTACGCGCCCGACGGAACGCGACGAATCGGGATGGACGTCACGGAATCCCTGAACGGGGGGTATATTCGACAGAACGGCAGCGGCGATGATGCGAATGCTGCCGATGGTGCGGACCCGATCCACAGAGCACGTGAAATCGGATTGTCCGTGGCCCGTCGGCTGCTTGACAAAGGGGCGGCCGAACTCGTTTCCCGAGAGCAGTCCTGATGACCACATCCGAACCACAGCAGCACAAACCACTGGAAGGCTGGCGCGTCCTCGTTCCGCGCGGTGGCCCCTGGGGTGACGGCGTCGCCGCGAGTCTGCGGGCGCAGGGGGCGGTTCCCGTCGTCGCACCGCTTATCAACTTCGCGCCGACCAACGACCAGGCCACCCTCGACGACGCGCTGGAGAAGCTCGCCGCGGGCGCATTCGACTGGCTCACCGTCACGAGTGCGACGACCGTCGACGTGCTCTACGCGCATCGCGCCGTGATTCCTCAGTCCACGCGCGTCGCTGCTGTGGGGGAGACGACCGCCGCGGCGCTGCAGGCCGCGGGCTATGAGGTCGCCCTCGTCCCCGATAACGACAATTCCGCGGCGGGGATGGCGCAGCAGCTCATCGCCCTGGAGCCTGAGCCCCGGCACATCCTCACCCTGCGCAGCGAGATCGCCAAGCCCGTGCTCACCCAGTCGCTCCTCGACGCGGGGCACGATGTGCGCAGCGTCGTCGCCTACCGCACCGTCGGCGTCCCCGTGACCGACCGCATCCATCGGGATGTGGAGAATGGGCGCATCAACGCGATCCTCATCACGAGCGGTTCGGTCGCGGAACAGGTGCATGAGCAGTTCGCGCAGATCCCCGAGGACACCCTCCTCGCGGCGATAGGCCCGCGCACGGCGAAGGATGCGCGCAAGGCGGGACTGCAGATCTCGGTCGTCGCCGATAAGCAGACCGTCGATGCCCTCATCGACGCGGTCTCGCAGTTCACGCTGCCGCACGCGGCGGATGAGTTCGCCTCATGAGCGGCTTCCCTCAGGTGCGCCCGCGTCGGCTCCGCCAGACGCCCGTGCTGCGCGACCTCGTCCGCGAGACGACGCTCGTCCCGCGCCAGCTCGTCCTGCCCGCCTTCGTTCGCGAGGGCATCACGGAGGCCGTACCGATCGGTTCCATGCCGAGCGTGCAGCAGCATTCCATCGATTCATTGCGCCGTCTGGCGACGGAGGCGGCGGAAGCGGGCATCAGCGGCATCATGCTCTTCGGCGTGCCTGCCGCGCGCGACGCGATCGGCTCGGGCGCCGATGACCCCAACGGCATCCTCAACCTCGCCACCACGGCGCTTGTGGAGGAGGTCGGCGACGCTCTCGTCGTGCAGACCGACCTGTGCCTCGATGAGTTCACCGATCACGGCCACTGCGGTGTCCTCTCCGCCGACGGCGCCGTCGACAACGATGCCACGCTCGAACGGTACGTGTCCATGGCGCTCGCGCAGGCGCGCGCGGGCTCGCAGCTGCTCGGCCTCTCCGGGATGATGGACGGCCAGGTGGGCGTCATCCGCGCGGCGCTCGATGCGGAGGGCTTCACCGACACCCTCCTCCTCGGCTACGCGGCGAAGTACGCGAGCGCGTTCTACGGCCCCTTCCGCGAGGCCGTAGACTCCCAGCTCCGCGGCGATCGGCGCACCTACCAGCTCGATCCGGGCAACCGCCGCGAGGGGCTGCGCGAGGCGCTGCTCGACGAGGAGGAAGGTGCCGACATCGTCATGGTGAAACCGGCCATGGCCTTCCTCGACGTCCTCCGTGAGGTCCGCGATGCCGTGCACATTCCCGTCTGGGCATATCAAGTCTCCGGCGAGTACGCCATGGTCGAGGCCGCAGCCGCCAACGGGTGGATCGCGCGCGAGGCTATCCTGCTCGAAACGCTGCTGTCCATCCGCCGGGCCGGCGCCGACGCCATCCTCACCTATTGGGCGATCGAGGCGGCGGGGCTGCTCCGCGGCTGATGCCCAGGTGTCGAGGTTCCCTGCGTACGACAGGGTCGCCCGCAGGGAACGTCGTCGGCGCGGGGAACGGAAGAGGCTCCGGAGGGCCGCTACCGACTGATCGATGAGGAAGATCATGACCGATCGCAATGAAGAACTGTTCGACGCCGCCCGTGCGGTGATCCCGGGCGGGGTGAACTCGCCTGTGCGTGCTTACGGCTCCGTGGGCGGGACGCCGCGGTTCCTCACATCCGCGCACGGCGCGAACGTGACGGATGCCGATGGCGCCGAGTACGTCGACCTCGTCGCCTCGTGGGGGCCCGCGCTCCTCGGTCACGCTCATCCACAGGTCGTCGCCGCGGTGCAGCAGGCGGCAGCGCGGGGTCTCTCCTTCGGTGCGCCGACGCAGGGCGAGGTGGAACTCGCCGACCTCATCGCGCACCGTGTCCGTTCCGGTTCTCATGCCCCCGTCGAGCGCGTACGACTCGTGTCCACGGGGACGGAAGCGACGATGACGGCCATCCGTCTTGCCCGCGGGGCGACGAGGCGCGATCTCCTCGTGAAGTTCGCCGGGCATTACCACGGCCACTCCGACGGGCTCCTCGCCGCCGCAGGCTCGGGCGTCGCGACGCTCGCTCTCCCCGGCTCTGCGGGGGTGCCCGCCCCCATTGCCGCGCAGACCCTCGTCGTTCCCTACAACGACGAGGAGGCGATCGCGGAGGTGTTCGCCGCGCACGGCGACCGGATCGCCGCGATCATCGCAGAGGCCTCCGCCGCGAACATGGGTGTCGTTGCCCCCCGTCCCGGGTTCAACCGCTTCCTCGCAGAGACCGCGCACGCGCACGGTGCGCTTTTCCTCCTCGACGAGGTGCTCACGGGCTTCCGCGTGCACCCCGCGGGGTACTGGGGCCTCCAGGCCGCGGCGGGCGAGGAGTACACACCTGATCTCTTCACCTTCGGCAAGGTCGTCGGCGGCGGGATGCCGCTCGCCGCGCTCGGTGGCAGGTCCGACATCATGGAGCTGCTCGCCCCCACGGGCCCGGTCTACCAGGCGGGAACGCTCTCCGGTAATCCGCTCTCCGTTGCCGCGGGGATCGCGACGCTCACGCTCGCGACGCCGGAGGTGTACGCGACCGTCGACGCCGCGTCCGACCGGCTCACCGCCGCGCTCGATGCGGCGCTCACCGCTGCGGGCGTCGTGCACGCTGTGCCGCGCGCGGGCAACCTCTTCGGGCTCGCGTTCGCGTCCGAGGCCCCGCACGACTACGCGAGCGCCCAGGCGCAGGAGGCGTTCCGCTACGCACCCTTCTTCCACTCTCTGCGCACGCAGGGCATCGCCCTCCCGCCCAGCGTCTTCGAGGCCTGGTTCCTCACCGCCGCGCACGATGATGCCGCGCTCGACCGCATCGAGGCCGCTCTCCCTGCGGCGGCCGAGGCCTCCGCCTCCGCCCGCCCCTGACCGGGGCCGCTGTGCCTGCGTCTTCCTCCCCCCCCTCCTCCCGCCGAGCCACCCACCTCCTACCCAGCCGCCCACCTATTCGCGTAGTTACATGGGTGGCTCGGGGATGTGTGGGTGGCTCGGCGGGGTGACGGGGCGGCGAGCCGCGGGGATCGTTGCCGTCCTGTGAGGAAGTTGCAGCGATCTTGCAGGCTACCGCTGGCAGTATGGAATGCATGGTGACGCTGCTGCTGGATCGGACGCAGCTCGAAGTCGTGCTCTCGCCCATCGAACGGGCCATGACCCTCCGCCGCGAGAATCTGCGCATCACGCGCGACGCCATCACGAAGGTGCAACTCACCGACGACGCATGGAACTGGCTGCGCGGCGTACCCAACCCCGGCACCCACATCCCCGGCGTTCTCGCCGCGGGGACGTGGAAGGGAGCGGGGACGGTCGACTTCGTGCTCATCCGCCGTCGTCGCCCCAGCGTGGTCATCGATCTCGAGGGACATGAGCAGTTTCAGCGCCTCATTTTCACGACCCGGCACGGCCTCGCTCTCACGCAGGCGCTGCGCTTGGACGTCTCCGAGCAGCCCGCCGATGTCGCGGAGCTTGCCGCGACCTCACCGGTTGCGATCGTGAAAGGGCGTTCACGCCCCGCTGCGCGACCGCATCCTGCCTAAGGCCCGCGCTTCCTCGTCATTGGTGGTAGGAAACCCCGCCGTGATCCGCTGCTCGGCGGCCCGGGGCGTGCCGCCCCGCCGTCAGGCCACGTCGCGGCGCCAGCTCGTGAGCCAGCCGAGCAGCAGGAAGAACGCCGAGTACGCGGCGAGGACGATCGCGCCGACCCACCACTCCGGTCCGTTCGCGGCGACGGCGGTTGTCGTGTCGGAGAAGCTCGCTCCCACGAGGATGTCGCTCGCCGCCCCCGGCAGGTAGTTCGCGGCCTCGCCTGCGCCCTCCACAAGCGAGGCAACGAGGCGCAGGATCGGCTCGATGAGCTGCGTGAAGACGAGGATCGCGACGATCGCGGCGATCTGATTGCGGATGAGCGCGCCGATCCCGATCCCCATGATGGTCCAGAGGACGAGGGCGAGGAGAATCCGTCCGAACATCGCCCAGGCGTCGCCGCTGCCGAGCAGCGGGTCGTCGCCGAAGCCCGCGACGACGGCCGCGGCGGGGAGGACGGCGATGATCGCGATGACGGCGTAGAGCAGCCCCATGAGCGCACCGGCCGTCACCTTCGCGAGCAGCGCACTGCCCCGTCGCGGAGTCGCGAGGAAGGTGATCGTTAGCGTCTTGTGCCGGAACTCGCTCGTCACCATGATCGTGCCGATGAGGAGCGCGAAGACGTAGCCGAGCGATGCGGCGAAGCTGTAGAGCGTGAGCGGCAGCTGATCGGCAGGGAGGGGAAGCTCCTCTCCCGGGATGAGTCCGTGCGCGATGCCCTCGACGGCGAAAGCGAGTCCGCCCGACATGAGGGCGACGTAGAGGAAGAGGACGATCGCGAGGATCCACCACAGTGCGGTGGAGAACTGCTTGGTGATCTCCGAGCGGGTCGCGCCGACGAGACTCATCGCTGCTCTCCTTCCTCGTGGCTGTCGGTATCGTCGGGATGCTCCGACTCTGTCGCGGTATCGACGACGTCGATGATCCCGGTCGTCGCGACGTGGAAGACGGAGGTCGACGGCGGCGCAGATTCCGGCTCCGGAGCGGGTCGCGGAGTTCGCTCGATGAGTGCGATCTCCGTCGTCGAGGTGGCAACGGCGTCGGACGCCGCTTCCTCGTCGTTCTCGTCCTCGGCCTGGGAGGCGAGGAATGCGGCGGCGGCCGCCTCGAAACCGGCGAGACCGGGGAGGCGGCGCCCCGCGGTGGCGCTCCCGTCGGTCCCGGGAGTCTCCGTGGCGTCGTTCGTGTGTGCCGCGTCGTCCTCGGCGTCGGCGCCCTCTTCGGAGTCCTGGTTCTCGGAGGCGACGCCGTTCTCGGGTGCGTGCACCTCCGCCGCCGCGAATCCGGCGACAGCTGTCGCCCCCACAGACGCGGCAACGTCGGAAACCGTGGTCGCCACCGGTTCCTCTGCGCCCGCCTCCTCGGTATCGGCAGCCTCCGCGCCTGCGCTCTCCGGCAGCGCACCCTCCGCGATCCCTCCCGCCTCCGGGGCGGCGGCCAGCTCATCGTCCGCATCCGGCACGCCCGCGCCCGCTTCTAGCGTTCCCGCGATCCCCGCCGCGCTGGGATGCACGCGCAGGCCGCTGACGAGTTCGAGGAAGACCTCTTCGAGTGAGGGGAGGCGTTTCTGCAGCGTGGAGAGGGCGACGCCCGCGTGCGCGGCGACGGCACCGATCTGCACGGAATCCCCGCCGCGGATGCTGAGTCCCGCGCGCAGCACCTCGAAGGGCAGGCCCACATCGCGCAGGGCCTGGACGAGCGCGGCCCGGTCATGGGAGTCCACGACGATCGAGGTCTCCTCCTGCGCGGAGAGCTCGTAGAGGCGGCCGGAGAAGACGAGGCGACCTGCCGCGATGATGATGAGCGCGTGTGCCGTCTGCTGCACCTCGGCGAGAAGATGCGAGGAGGTGAGGACCGTGCGGCCCTCCCGGGCGAGCTGGCGGAGGAACGTGCGCATCCAGCGGATGCCCTCGGGATCGAGCCCGTTCGTCGGCTCATCGAGCACGATGACTCCGGGGTCTCCGAGGAGCGCCGTCGCGAGCCCCAGGCGCTGTCGCATTCCCAGCGAGTATCCGCCGACCTTGCGTCCGGCGACGTCCGAGAGACCGACGAGATCGAGCACGTCGTCGATGCGCGAGCGGGGGATTCCCGCCGCCTGAGCCGAGACCTTGAGGTGGTTCGCCGCGGATCGGCCCGGGTGGAAGCTCGACGCTTCGAGAGCCGCACCCACCGTCTGCAGGGGGAACTTGAGGTCGCGGTAGAGCGATCCGCCGATCGTCGCTGTCCCCGCGGTGGGGCGAACGAGGCCCAGCAGCATTCGCAGCGTCGTCGTCTTGCCCGCGCCATTGGGACCGAGGAAACCGGTGACGATTCCGGGGGACGCCTGGGCAGAGAAATCGGACACAGCGGTGACGGCGCCGAAGCGCTTTGTCACATGAGTGAACTCGATCAACTGTCCGTCGGGCATGACAGGCCTTTCCCTGCGAGGCGGTTCTTCCTATCCTGCCGGAAAAGCCGCCGGATCGCGCATTTTGTGCGTCATGTGCTCGGGGATCCGGTGCGGCTCGCGGCGCGGTAGCCTGGCCTGCGTGAGCGACAGCACCGCGGCCTCCCGCATCCTCGTCCGCACCGAGGGCTCCCTCGGGCGCCTGACCCTGAACCGGCCCGAGGCGATCAACGCCCTCGATCTGGGGATGATCCAGGACCTCGCCGCGGCGCTCGACGCGTGGCGCGACGACAGCGACATCGAGGCCGTCCTCCTCGACGGCGCGGGCGAGCGGGGATTCTGCGCGGGCGGCGACGTCCGCGCCCTCTTCGATCAGATCCGCGCGGGGCGCATCGACGAGGTGGGCCGCTACTTCCGCGAGGAGTATGCGCTCAACGTCATGATCGCGGAGTACCCGAAGCCCGTGGTCGCCTTCGCCGACGGCGTCACGATGGGCGGCGGGATCGGGCTCGCCGGGCATGCCGCCATCCGCATCGTCACGGAGCGGTCGCTGCTCGCGATGCCGGAGACGCGCATCGGCTTCACCCCGGATGTGGGCGGGACCTTCCTCCTCGGGCGCGCGCCGGGGAGGCTGGGCGAGTTCCTCGGCCTCACGGCGGCGACGATGTCGGCGGCGGATGCGATCCACGCGGGGTTCGCCGATCATCTCGTCCCCGCAGAACGTCTCGACGCCGTGCGCGACGCACTCGCCCATCGCGCCGATCCGACGGGCATCGCCGAGCTCATCCTCCTCTTCGACGAGACGCCGGAACCGTCCCCGCTCATCGAGGAGCAGGCCTGGATCGACGAGGTCTTCGGTGCGGACACGATCGGCGAGATCGCCGCACGGCTGTCCGCGCGTACCGAGCCCGCCGCGCAGGCCGCGAGCGCCGCCCTGGCCTCCCTCGCGCCGACGGGCCTCGCCGTGACCCTCGACGCGGTCCGCGAAGCGCGGGGCGGGAATCTGCGCGTGGCCCTCGCGGGCGAGTACCGCCGGGTGCTGTGGTTCGCCGGTCACCATCCGGACATGGTCGAGGGGATCCGCGCCCAGCTCGTCGACAAGGACCATGCCCCCGCCTGGCGTCCGCAGACGATCTCCGCGCTCGCTCCGGATGCCTCGGACGGCGCCCGCCTCTTCGTCCCCGAAGTGCCGCTGTTCGGATAGCGGAACCCCCCCCGCAGAATGTCCTCGCGGCGTGCGGGACGGGTCCTCGTTCCGCTGTGAGCGAAGGAAACACCGCTCGCCTTCGCGAATGTCGGTGGCTCATGCGACCCTGTGGTGTGGCCGCCTTGGCCCCTCCCATCGCACGAGGAACGCCCATGCTCGGAAGACTGCTCGTCCGGTATCTCTCCCGTTACCGCTGGCTCCTGATCGGCCTCTTGGCCTTTCAGCTCGCCAGTGCTTTCGCCTCGCTCTACCTGCCGCGCCTCAACGCGGACATCATCAACAACGGCGTCGCCCAGGCCGACACCGGCTACATCTGGCGCACCGGCGCGCTCATGCTCGCAATCTCGCTCGGGCAGATCGTCGCCTCCGTCATCGCGACCTATCTCGCCGCGCGCGCGGCGATGGGTGCGGGGCGAGATATCCGCGCCGCTGTCTTCGCCCAGGTGAACGGCTTCTCCGAGCGCGAGATCAGCCGTTTCGGCGCGGGATCGCTCATCACGCGCAACACGAATGACGTGCAGCAGGTGCAGATGCTCGCCATGATGGGCGCGACAATGTTCGTCACCGCGCCGCTGCTCGCCATCGGTGGCATCGTCATGGCGGTGCAGCAGGATGTCGGGCTCAGCTGGCTCATCGGCGCCTCCGTGCCCCTCATGCTCGTCCTCGCCGTCCTTATCATCGGGCGCATGGTGCCGCTGTTCCGGCTCAACCAGACGCGCCTCGACTCCGTCAACCGCATCATGCGGGAGCAGCTCACGGGCGTACGCGTCGTGCGCGCCTTCGCGCGGGAGCCCGTCGAGGAGGAGCGTTTCCGCGAGGTGAACACGGCCATCATGAACGTGGGACGCCGGGTCGGCTCCCTCTTCGTGCTGCTGTTCCCCCTGTTCATGCTCGTCCTCAACATCACCGTCATCGGGGTCATCTGGTTCGGCGGCATCGAAGTAGGGGAGGGCAACGTCGAGGTCGGCACGCTCTTCGCCTTCATGCAGTACATCGGCCAGATCATGATGGGCGTCATCATGTCGAGCTTCATGGCCATGATGATCCCGCGCGCCGCCGTGTCGGCGGAACGCGTGGGCGAAGTGCTCGCGGTCGCCCCCGACCTCGTCCGCCCCGAGGACGGCGTGCGCGAATTCCCCACGCCCGGCGCGGTCGCCTTCGAAGACATCGAGTTCAGCTACCCCGGCGCCTCCGTCCCCGTGCTCTCCGGCGTCTCCTTCCGCGCGGAGCCCGGGGAGACCGTCGCGATCGTCGGCTCGACGGGCGCGGGGAAGACGACCCTCGTCTCGCTCATCCCCCGGCTCTTCGACGCGACGGTCGGCGTCGTCCGCGTGGGTGGGGTCGACGTGCGCGCTGCCGATCTCGACGCGCTGTGGGCGCGCATCGGCCTCGTCCCACAGCGGCCCTTCCTCTTCACGGGGACCATTGCCTCCAACCTGCGCTATGGGCGCGAGGAAGCGACCGACGAGGAGCTCTGGCACGCCCTGGAGATCGCGCAGGCACGCGACTTCATCTCGGAGCTGCCCGATGGGCTGGAATCGAGGATCGCGCAGGGCGGGACGAACGTCTCCGGCGGCCAGCGACAGCGCCTCGCGATCGCGCGGGCCATCGTGCACCGCCCGGAGATCCTCGTCTTCGACGACTCCTTCTCCGCTCTCGACCTCGCGACAGACGCGCGACTGAGAGCGGCACTGTGGCGCGAATTACCGGAGGTGACGAAGATCGTCGTGGCGCAGCGCATCTCCACGATCACGGGCGCCGATCGCATCATCGTGCTCGAAAACGGCAAGGTCGTCGGCCTCGGCACGCACGAGGAGCTGCTGAAGAGCTCTACCACCTACCGGGAGATCGCCGAATCGCAGCTGGGAGTGGACGCATGAGCGCCGAAACCTCGCCCGCAGAGCAGGACCAGTACGAGCAGGAGTTCGCCGAGCAGGCGCGGCTCACTTCGGGAGACTTCGACAGCGTCGCCCCGGGAAAGGCCGATCACTTCGGTCCCAGCTTCCGGCGCATGCTCGGACTCCTCCGCCCGTGGACGGGAGGGTTCATCTTCGTTTCCGCCCTCGGCGCGCTGGGCGTCGTGCTCACTGTCATCGCCCCCAAGGTGCTCGGCGAGGCGACGAACATTATCTATGAGGGCTTTATCTCCACCATGCTGGGGAATCAGGGGCTCCCCTCCGGTACCTCCCAGGCCGAGGTCGTCGAGCTGCTGCGCTCGCAGGGGCAGGACGACTTCGCGAACATGGTCGCCGCCATGAGCGACTTCCACGTCGGCGCGGGCATCGACTTCGAGCGTCTGCGCTGGGTCATCATCGCGGTGTTGTCCATCTACATCGTCTCCGCGCTCCTCAGCTGGGTGCAGGGCTACGTCATCAACGTCATCATGATGCGGGCGATGTGGGGGCTCCGTCAGGACGTCGAGGCGAAGATCAACCGGCTGCCGCTGTCGTACTTCGACAAGGTGCAGCGCGGCGACCTCATCTCCCGCGTGACCAACGACATCGACAACATCACCCAGACCATGCAGCAATCGCTGTCCGGGGCGATCACCCAGGTCCTCACGGTGGTCGGCGTGCTCGCGATGATGTTCCAGGTCTCCTGGCAGCTCGCCCTCGTCGCCCTCGTCGCCCTGCCGCTCATGTTCGTCATCTTCGGCGTCATCGGCCCGCGCTCGCAGAAGGCCTTCGGCACCCAGTGGCGTAAGGTCGGCCGGCTCAACGCGCGTGTTGAGGAGTCCTTCTCCGGACATGCCCTCGTCAAGGTGTTCGGGCGAGAGAAGGACGCGCAGGAGAAGTTCGAGGCCGAGAACGAAGAGCTCTACCGGGCGAGCTTCACGGCGCAGTTCCTCTCTGGCATCATCATGCCGGCTATGACGTTTGTCGGCAGCCTCACCTTCGTGGGGATCGCCGTGCTCGGCGGTCTCATGGTCGCGAGCGGGCAGCTCCGGCTCGGTGATGTGCAGGCGTTCATCCAGTACTCCCAGCAGTTCACGCAGCCGCTGTCCGAGCTCGGCGGGATGGCTGCCGTCGTCCAGTCCGGGACGGCATCGGCCGAGCGGGTCTTCGCCCTGCTCGACGCGGAGGAGCAGGAGCCAGATACGGAGGACGCGCCGCACCTCTCCGCGGGCGAAGGGGTCATCGAGTTCCAGCACGTCGCCTTCTCCTATAGCGCCGCACAGCCTCTCATCCGTGACCTCTCCTTCCGGGTCGAGCCGGGACAGACCGTCGCGATCGTCGGGCCCACGGGCGCCGGGAAGACGACGCTCGTCAACCTCATCATGCGGTTCTACGAGCTCGACTCCGGACGCATCCTCATCGACGGACAGGACATCTCCGATGTCAGCCGTGCGGAGCTGCGCGGGAAGACCGGAATGGTGCTGCAGGATCCGTGGCTCTTCGCGGGATCGATCCGGGAGAACATCCGCTACGGGCGCTCCTCCGCCACCGATGAGGAGGTGCAGGAGGCGGCCATGGCCACCTACGTCGACCGCTTCGTGCACTCCCTGCCGGAGGGCTATGACACCGTGCTCGACGAGGAGGCCTCGAACGTTTCGGCGGGCGAGCGACAGCTCATCACCATCGCACGCGCCTTCGTCGCGAAGCCGTCGATCCTCATCCTCGATGAGGCGACGAGCGCCGTCGACACCCGCACCGAGTTGCTTCTCCAGCACGCGATGGCCGCGCTGCGGAAGGGGCGCACCTCGTTCGTCATCGCGCACCGCCTCTCTACGATCCGCGATGCGGACCTCATTCTCGTCATGGAGCACGGCGACATCGTCGAG
>JAATFJ010000361.1 GCA_015655255.1 Actinomycetales bacterium
AGAGAACCCAGGGGGTCAGCCATGCCAGGAATCGTGATCGTCGGCGTCCAGTGGGGCGATGAGGGCAAGGGCAAGGCGACGGACCTGCTCGGAGAGCGCACCGACTGGGTCGTGAAGTTCAACGGCGGCAACAACGCGGGGCACACGGTCGTCGTCGGCGACGAGAAGTACGCGCTGCACCTGCTCCCCTCCGGCATCCTCACGCCCGGCGTCAACCCGGTCATCGGCAACGGCGTCGTCGTCGACCTCGAGGTGCTCTTCCACGAGCTCGAGGCGCTCTCCGCGCGCGGCGTCGACGTCTCCCGCCTCAAGGTGAGCGCCAACGCACACATCATCACCCACTACCACCGCACCCTCGACAAGGTGACCGAGCGCTTCCTTGGCAAGCGCCAGATCGGCACGACGGGCCGCGGCATCGGCCCCGCCTACGCCGACAAGATCAACCGCCTCGGCATCCGTGTGCAGGACATCTTCGACGAGAACATCCTGCGGCAGAAGGTCGAGGGGTCGCTCGATCAGAAGAACCACCTCCTCGTGAAGGTCTTCAACCGCCGCGCGATCTCCTGCGACGAGATCGTCGACGAGCTCCTCTCCTATGCGGACCGGTTGCGTCCCATGGTTGCCGACACGGGCTATCTCATCGCCGGAGCGCTCGACCGCGGCGAGGTCGTCGTCTTCGAAGGCGGCCAGGCGACGATGCTCGACGTCGACCACGGCACCTACCCATTTGTGACGTCCTCCTCGGCGACGGCCGGTGGGGCGGCGACGGGATCCGGCATCGGACCCGGCCGACTCGACCGCATCGTCGGCATCGTCAAGGCGTACACGACGCGCGTGGGCTCTGGCCCTTTCCCCACCGAGCTCTTCGATGAGCAGGGGGAGTGGCTGCGCAAGCAGGGCTTCGAGTTCGGCACGACGACGGGCCGTCCGCGCCGCGTCGGCTGGTACGACGCCCCCGTCACGCGGTATGCGACGCGCATCAACGGCATCACGGATCTCGTGCTCACGAAGCTCGACGTCCTTACGGGGCTTGATCAGATACCCGTGTGCGTCGCCTACGACGTCGAGGGGAGGGAGTTCACCGAGGTCCCGGTCAACCAGACCGACTTCCATCACGCAAAGCCCGTCTACGAATACTTCCCCGGCTGGACCGAGGACATCACGCGGGCGACATCCTTCGAGGACCTGCCGAAGAACGCGCAGGACTACATCCTCGCCCTGGAGGAAATGAGCAACACGCGCATCTCCGTCATCGGCACCGGTCCCGCGCGCGACCAGGTCGTCGTCCGCCACGCCCTCCTCGACTGACCCCCTCCCCCGCCCCCGCCTCCGCCCTCCTCCGTCTATGGGGCGCTAACCGGCGGTTTTCCGCATCGAAACCGCGGGTTCGCGCCACATAGATGGAAGGAAGAAGAGCGCATGACGCAGTTCTGGGTCGGCGGGTACGGCGCCGATATGGAGGGGGACGCCGCGGGGATCGGGGTGCTCTCGGGCGACGAGGGGCGCGAGCCGACGACGCTCGCCTACCGCGGCACTGCCGTAAAGACCGCGTCTCCGTCTTGGCTCGCCGCACACCCCACGCGCGATATCGTCTACGCGGCGCTCGAAGGTGCGGGGCAGGTCCAGGCCTTTATGCGATCAGGGGAGCGGACGTTGCGCGCGCTCGGCGCTCCCGTCGACGCTGGGGAGGTCGTGTGTCACCTCGCCGTCGCTCCGGACGGCTCCGCACTCATCGCGAGCTGCTACGGCGATGGCCGGGTCGTGCGGGTCGGCCTGCACGCCGGTGGCGGAGTGGGCGCGGCTCGCGTCGCCGAGGCGGCGGAGGATCCTTATGCGCCCGGGAATACGTCTCCGGCAACCGATGCCTCGTCGTCGGCCGAAGACGAGGTTCTCCGGACGCTCGCCGAGGTCGCGGGAGCGGGCGACGGGGCGGAATCCGCGTTCGCGGACTTCCTCGCCGCACAGCGCGCCGAGACCGCGGGCTTCGACATCGATGCCGTGCTCCGCGGGGAGGGAGCGCATATCCTCGGGCGCGCCGCAGATGCGGTATCGCCGGAAAAGGCCGGGGCGAGCGCAGCGGCACCGCCGGAGCGCCGCTCGCACGCGCATGCCGCGGCCTTCCTCCCGGATGGGCGCATCGCGACGACGGATCTCGGCTTCGACCTCGTCCGCATCTGGCGGTACTCGTCATCGGGGCTGCGCCTCGACCACGAGGTCGTCCTCCCTTACGGCGTCGGTCCCCGGCACATGGTCGTCCATCCCAGCGGGCATCTGCACGTCGTGACGGAGTACTCCTGCGAGGTCTTCACGCTCGCGCCGGGAGCGGATGGGTGCTGGCGGCTCGTGGCGGCGACGACGGTGGCGTCCGTCGCGCAGGTGGGCGCGGACTTCCCTGCAGAACTCGCCCGCTCCCGCGACGGGGCGACGCTCTACACCGCACTGCGCGGCAGTAACACGATCGCCGCCCTACGCGTGCGCGGGGCGGGGGAGACGGTCGAGCCGCTCGCGCTCGCCGACTCCGGTGTCGACTGGCCGCGGCACCATCTTGTCCACGAGGGCGCTCTGCTCGTTGCCGGACAACGTTCCGGCAACATTGCGGTCCTCGACCTCGACGACCGCACTGGCGCGCCTCGCAGCGTACGCCACCGCGCTCCCGTTCCTGCACCGACCCACCTCCTCCTCGCCCGCTGATCATCGTCCCCGGGCCGGCCCATCCGGGCCCCTCCGCCTCCGCGTCTCACTACTTGTGGGCGAGCCCCTCCGCAGCCCGTCAGTAGCAAGACACGGGAGGGGCTGGCCGGTCAGGCAAGGACTGGGGAAGGAACGCGAGAGGAGCGGTATCGTCGTAGGTGCCGCCAGCGAGGCATAGTCACGAGGAGAACCATGACCGCCGATGAGGAAGCCCGCGCCGAACTGCTGAGACTTCGCGCGAGCATCGACAACATCGATGCCGCATTGATCTTCATGCTCGCCGAGCGTTTCCGTGCGACCCAGCAGGTCGGCCACCTCAAGGCGGAGCACGCTATGCCCGCCTCCGATCCGGGCCGCGAGGAGCAACAGGTCGCCCGTCTGCGTGCGCTTGCCGAGGACGCGCACCTCGACCCCGAGTTCGCGGAGAAGTGGTTCAACTTCGTCGTCGCCGAGGTCATCCGGCATCACACGGAGGCCGCGGAGAGGCGCTGAGGCAGTGTAGGCGGAGGCGTCGACCCCTGCGAACACCGTCGCGGCACTCCACTCCTGACATCGTCATGCTCCTCGGGATGGTGCTGACCTGCATCTCGCACGTTGTATAGCCCCTACTTCACGCTCCCCGCCGTGAGCCCGCCGACAAGGCGCTTCTCGATGAGCATGAAGAGGATCACGACGGGAAGGATTGCGACGAGCGATACCCCGAACACGTACTGCCAGCTCGTCTCGTACTGCCCGACGAACTTCGTCAGCGCGAC
>JAATFJ010000256.1 GCA_015655255.1 Actinomycetales bacterium
TACGGGTCCTCCAGCTCGATCTCCTTGGCGATGGAAACACCATCGTTGGTGATCGTGGGAGCGCCCCACTTCTTCTCGAGCACGACGTTGCGACCGCGCGGGCCAAGGGTCACCTTGACGGCGTCGGCGAGGATGTTCAATCCGCGCTCGAGGCCGCGGCGGGCCTCCTCATCGAAAGCGATGATCTTTGCCATGAGTTTTGTCGTCCCTCCTGGACGTAGGCGTTCGGTTTAGCACTCAGGGTGAGAGAGTGCTAATGCCATTCTGGCACTCGACCATGGAGAGTGCAAGCCATGGAGGCGGATGATGACGCACGGCGTCACCGAAGTCATTCCGCGGCGGCTCCGTCGCCGGAATCGCCGAGCTCCTCTGCCTTATCCGTGCCGATGACGACGGTGAGGCGGTGATCCTCCGCGGTCCCGTAGGTGGTGTTGATCTCCGTGAGCGCCCCGCCGATGACCCCAGCCAGACCCAGCGCCGCTTCGGCGTCCTCCTCCGCGGCGTAGTAGATCGTCGTCGTGTCGAAGGTCGTCGCCGAGGTAGTCCCATCGACGTTCTCGCGCACCCATCCCGCACCCACAACCGCATCGGTGACCGAGGTCTGCAGCTCCTCCGCGCCACTCGCGTTGAGGATGAGGACGCTGTAGCTCGTGTCGACAACGCCGGAATCCGGTGTGGAGGAGGAGGTGGCTTCGACCGAAGGGAAAAGCGATATGCGGTCCATGACCACAAGAACGCCGAAGACCCCGGCGACGACGAGGATGACGGTGGCGACGAAGGACCACAGCAGCACCATCCAGCCGTTCATCTTCGGCGCCTCTGCGCGGTGTGCTCCCACACGCCCGGAGGAGCGGGGAACGCTGTCGAAGCGGTCTCTAGCGGGCTTGGGCACCCCCCGATCGTAGCGTCACCGGCCAGGAAACCATTCTCAGAGGGGCTGGAAACCCGCGATCACCCGGTGAATCCGCGCATTCTCGCCGTGCGCTGAACCTGGCGACGGTCGCGCAGGCGACGCAGGCGACGAACGAGAAGCGGATCGTGCTCGAGGGCCGCCTCGGTGTCGATGAGCCGGTCGAGGAGCTGGTAATAGCGCGCGGGACTCATACCGAGCGTGCGGCGGATCGTCTCCTCTTTCGCGCCATTGTGCCGGGGCCAGGCGGATTCGAGCGCGAGGATCCCACGGTCGCGCTCCGTGAGGTCTCCGTGCATGAACTCAGCGTACGTCCGATCCCCGCGCCGGGGAGCCGCGCCACTCCCACCAGCGCCCGAGGGGATCCACCGCGGCCTTCACCGCGCCGTCCAGGGCGACGACCGAGCCCGGCCACGCGGAGGGATCGACCGGTGGTGTCCAGGAATCGTGCAGTCCCGGCGCATCGATCGTGAGCCAGCGGGCATCGAGGGAGCGGAGGAATTCCCGCAAGGCTCTGCGCTCCTCCCGACGCAGGAAGGCGAACACACCGGGCGTCGAGATGACGAGCGTCGCCTCCTTCGGCGCCGCCGCAGCGAGCGCGGGGAGCCGCTCGATCGCGTCTCCGGCGACGAGAAGAGGCGGCTCGGAGGCCACGATGTAGAGGGCCGCGACGATGCGTTCCGCTCTCGCGCGCTCCCCCGGCCACACGAGCGTGCGCAGCCATTCCCTGTCCTCCGCGGAACGCGCGTCGAGCGGGGCGAGGTCGATGCCGGCCCGCCACACGACCCGGGGCATCCGCAGCGGGGGCAGGGGGCCGTGCACCGTGCTCTCCAGGATGACGGCGGACGGGCCGCCCTCAGGGTCGAGGGAGCGGAGCGGCGCGCCGTCGGCGGCCCGGTAGCGGTAGGAGTAGCGGTCCGGATAGAGGCACAGCCCCGCGGCAGCGCCGAGCTCCAGGAGTGCGAGGGGCCCCGTCACCTCACTGAGGGCGGGGAGCAGGGCGGCGAGCCGCAGCGGTTCATTGGTCTGCAGAAACCGATGAGCGCAATCGGCGATGATCGCATCGGCGTGCGCGCGCACGAAGCCCGCCCACTCCGGGTAGGGCGCGAGCGGGGCCCCGTGCATCCGCGTCACCGCGAAGACGACGGGTGGCTGCCGGTGCGGCGCGGGGATGCGGACAAGCAGCTGCTGCATATCCGGGTCGGCGGCGATGCCGCGCGCCCAGTCGGCGTAGAGCGGGGAGCGTTCCTCCGCCTCCTCCGCGAAGCGCGCATAGCGTTCGCTCACGGCATCGGTCATGCCTCCATTCTGCCCGCGCCGTCCGTCTGCTCGCGGGGGAGAATGGGGAGGAACCCAGGAGGACTCATGGACTACAGCATGGAGAAGACGGACGCAGAGTGGCGGTCGACCCTCGGCACGAATGAGTACGCCGTGCTGCGTCAGGCGGCGACAGAACGCCCGTGGACGGGAGAGCTGCTCGACGAATCGCGAGCGGGGCTGTACACATGCGGGGCGTGCGGAGCGGAGCTGTTCCGCAGCGGGACGAAGTTCGACTCCGGCTGCGGATGGCCCAGCTTCTACGAATCGATCCGTCCCGAAGCCGTTGAGCTCATCGAGGACAAGACACTGGGCATGGTGCGCACGGAGGTGCGCTGCGCGCGATGCGGTTCGCATCTGGGTCACGTCTTCCCGGACGGTTTCGGCACGCCCACGGGAGACCGCTACTGCATGAACTCCCTCGCGCTGAGCTTCGCCCCCGCCGATGAGGAGGACGAGTGAGCGCGCTCGATGCCGTACGGAGGCGCCAGTCGTTCTCCCGCGTCACCGAGGAAGCGCCCACACGCGCGGAGCTGCTCCCCCTCATCGAGGCCGCGGGACGCGTTGCCGATCACTCCTCGCTGCGCCCCTGGAGACTCATTGAGCTGCGCGGAGCGGACAGGGAACGCCTGGGCGCCGCGATCGCACGCGCTCAGGACGAAGAGAAGCCCTCGACGAAGCCGCTGCGCGCCTCCCTCCTCCTCGCCATCGTCGTGAGCTATCAGGAGAGCCGTAAGGTGCCGCGTTGGGAGCAGGAGGCGGTCGCCGCGGGCGTGGCCCACATCCTCAGCCTGCTGCTCGACGAGGCGGGCTGGGGCGTCATCTGGCGTACGGGCGGCTATACCCGCTCCGCGGAGGTGCGCCGCGCACACGGCCTCTCCGATGACGAGGAACTCCTCGGCTGGCTCTATGTGGGCGGGAAGCCCGAGGGCCGCGGCGCGGCGAAGCGTCGCCCCGTCGACGCGGAGGCACTGCTCACGGTGATGCCGCGCGACTGATCGTCGTCATCTTCTGCGTATGACGGCGATGACGACGGAGGCCGTCGCCGTCGCCGCCATCGCGACGACCTGCCAGAGGGCCGGAGCCTGCGCAGGAGGCCAGAGCAGATCGATGACGACGGCGGCGATGATCTGGCCCAGCACGGAGCCCAGCCCCAGCAGGAGCACGCCGGTGTGGGCGACGAGCAGAGCGCCGAGGAAGATATAGGCCACGCCGAGGGCGCCGCCGAGGTAGAGCCACAGCTCCGCGGGCGGCGCGGACGGCGGACCCTGGACGAGAACGCTCACGCCAGCGGCGAGGAGGAGCCCCGTCGTCCCTGCGATGAAGTTGACGAGGGTCGCCACCGTGGGCGATGCGATGCGCTGGGCGAGTCGTCCGTTGGCCGCTTGCTGCCAGGCAATGCCGATGCCCGCGAGGACGGGCATGACGAGCATCCAGAGCGGAACTCGGGCGAGCACGTCGCCGCCGAGGGAGACGGCGACGGCGACGAGCGCGAGGGCTCCGCCCGCGAGGCGGCCGCGCGTGATGGCCACGACACCCGCGGGGCCGATGCCCGCGCGATCGAGGACAAGACCGTGCAACGTCTGTCCTGCGACGACACCCACTGTGAAGAGCGAGACGCCGATGATGCCCGCAGCGGTCCCCTGCGCGCTCACGGTGAACGAGCCGCACAACCCGCCCAGGAGCATCCACAGCGGAACCCGTCGGCCGCGGATTCCCTCGCCGAGCACCCGCATCCCGCGCCGGCCAGCGGGAAGCAGGAGAACGATGACGGCGACGAGGATGAGACCGCTGCCGAAGGAAATGAGACCGGCGACGACACCGTTCGAGAGCCGCACGCCGAGCGCACCGTTGAGCCGCGCCTGGATCGTCGTCATGACGCCGACGGCGACGGCTCCGCCCAGCGCGAGCGGCGCGGGGAGGGTGCGGGCGGAGGTCACCCGTGCACAGTACCGTCTCGGTGCGCGCGCCGGGTGTCCGACGCCCCGTCTACGCTGGCGTCGAGGCTCTCGGCGGTCTCGCCGCCCGGATGCCCCCTTTCCAAAGTCAGGAGTGTGCGATGTGCGCGAGCTATGGGCTGGATCCGCGGTTCGATGACCGGGAATTTCGGGATGCGATCGACGCCGCCGTGCTCGAAGGGCTCCGCTCGTGGGCGGTCGAGCACGACGGGGAGATCCTGCGCCCCACGGGGAAGAACCTCCGCAATCTGAATCCCCTCATCACGAGTCCCACCACGCGAGAACTCGGCTGGTGGGGATACCGGCTCTTCGCAGTTGAGGGTGTAGCGGGGGTGCATGCGGCGGTGGCTGGATAGGGGTCGAGGTCCCCCGAGGATGGAAGTTCCTACGCTCGCCATCCGGAAGACCTCGACGTGTTCAACGCTACCTTCGCGACTCCTGA
>JAATFJ010000086.1 GCA_015655255.1 Actinomycetales bacterium
ATCTCGGGGTCGACGATGCGGCACACCATATTCGGCAGAATGAGGCCGATGCTGTCGCGGGAGATGTCGTCGCGCCCGATGGGGATGACGTGGGCGACGGGACTCAGCTCCGTCATCCCATATCCCTGATGCACCTTCACATCGAGCCGCTGCGCCACGACGTCCGCGAGGTTCTTGTCGAGCGGCGCGGCTCCGGAGAAAACGATCCGCAGGGACGAGGTGTCGTACTCGTCGACGAGCGGATGCTTGGCGAGGGCGACGGCGATGGGCGGGGCGATGAAGGTATAGGTGATGCCGTGCTCGGCGATGAGCGACAGGAACTGCGCGAGATCAAAGCGCGGCATCGTCACGAGGTGCGCCCGGACCGCGAGAGCGACGTTGAGCAGGACGGTCATCCCGTAGATGTGAAAGAAGGGGAGGACGGCCTGCACGATGTCCCCGCGACCCACATCGACGAGCTCCGTGGACTGGACGACGTTCGCGACGAGGTTCCGATGGGTGAGCATGACTCCCTTGGGCGCTCCGGTCGTCCCGGAGGAGTACGGCAGGACGGCGACGTGGGTCGCCGGGTCGAAGGACACCGCGGGCGGAGGCGTCGCCTCGGCGAGCCAGTCGGCGAGGGACTCATGGTCCTCCACGCCGTCAAGGACGAGGATCCCCGAGGCCGGGATGCCCACGATTTCGGCGGCGGCCCGAGCATGAGTGAGGAGCGGGGAGACGGTGACAATCGCCGTCGCGTGGGAGTCCGCGAGCTGCTTCGCGATCTCCTCCGCCGTGAAGAGCACGTTGACGGTCGTCGCCGTCGCCCCCGCACGGAGGATGCCGTGGAACGCGATCGCGAAGCCGAGGCCGTTGGGCGCATGCAGAGCGACGACCTCGCCGGGGCCGTGACCTCGGCGGGCGAGCGCTCCCGCAAACGCCTCGACGGCGCCCCGGAGTTCTCCGTAGCTCGTCGTCGTCCGCAGGCTCGGGTCTGTAAGGGCCGGGCGGGGGACGTCCTCCTCGCTCAGATCGGCGAAGAGGAAGTCGAAGACCGAGCGGTTCGGAATATCGACATCGGGAAAGGGAGAGACGATCACCATTGATTCACTCCTGTCATCGTTGACGGTAGCTGAATTGTAGTCTCACACCCCCTGGCATCGAGTATCAGATCTCTCAGTAGCCCGCGAACGCGTCGGTCGTCAGGGCCCGTGCCTTCCGCAGCGCCGGTGTGAGGTCGGCGAGGAGCCGGGGCGGCCCGGAGACGAGCGCATGGCGCCGGGAGAGGTCGGGAACGAGGAGTTCCAGACCCTCCGCATCCACCCGTTGTCCGCCTGCCCACCTCCACCGGCGCGGCAGATCGCGCGGCGAATCGGGGGTGAAGAGGACGACGCGCGTCGCCACTTCCTGCAGTTCTTCGCGGAAGGGGATCTCCTCTGCGGAGGACGCGGCGACGACGAGGACGATATCGCGCCGCACTCCCGACGCCGCGCGCTCCCGCAGCTGCGAGACGAACGGGGTGATGCCGATTCCCGCGGCAACGAGAAGGAGGGGTCCCTCCCCCGGGGGGAGGACGAAATCGCCCCACACGCCCGTGGCGGAGAGCACCGCTCCGGGATGCACCTCCGCAAGAGCTCGCTTATAGCTCGAACGATGCGCCGCCTCGTCGTCGCGATAGGCGACGCGCACGGTGGGGAGATCGGAAGGCGCGGAGACGATGCTGAACTCGCGCCGCGTGCCCCGCGCATCGGGTCGCCGATGCGGGACGACGAGCTCGAGGTACTGCCCCGCGTGGAAGCGCATCCGCCCGCGCACGAGGAAGGTGAGCTCCTGCGTCGTGTCGGTGAGCGTCCGACGGTCCGTGAGGAGCAACCGGATCGCCCCTCGGGCCGCGAAGGCGAAGGCGAGCAGGTTCCCCATCAGCAGCGCACGCTCCTGCCCGAGAGTGAAGAGCCCGGCGACGGAGATCGGCCAGCCCGCGAGCACGCCGACGAGGATCGCCACGGTCACCTGCTGGCCGCGACGCGGCGGAAGCGTGAGCGGTTCGGAGAGCATGAACGCCCCGAGGAAGAGGAAGGGCGACTGCAGCACAGCGAAGCTCAGTGCCGTCGCGGCGGTGAAGTCGAGCCCGGCCGCGCTCGACTGCATGAACTGTCGCAGCAACGACGTGGCCACGGCGACGAGGAGGAAGGTTGCCGCCACACCGAGCTTCTCCGTGCGCCACAGCACGAGGAGGCCGAGGAGCACGACGGGGATCGCGAGCACCGGGGTGCCCACCCACCAGGACGAGCTCGTCCCCCAGCCGATGATCGTGACGATCGCCGCCCCGACCGCCGCGGGGTTGAACAGGTGCCGACCACGCCAGACGAGAATGTACTTCGACGCGGCGGCGAGGGCACCGGCCAGCGCGATCCCGCCGAGCGTGGCCGGTTCCAGCCCCGGCCGGAGCACGAAGAGGAGAATGAGGGCGGTGATGACCGAGGACTCGAACCGGCGCGGAAGCCGCAGCACGAGCTGAGCGACGACATCGACGACCCCCACCGAGACGAGAAGCACGGCGAGCGCAGCGAGAATCTCCCCCGGCCCCGGCGAGACGATCGCGCCCACCACGGACAGCAGGAGCGCGAGCGCCGTCAGCGCCACGAGGGCGAGCAGGACGGTGCGGTACATCGAGACGCGACCAGTCACGGCGAGCGCTCGCTGGCGGGCCGCGGACAGGGCCGTTGCGGGATTCATCGGTGCGGGGTTCTTTCTCTGTCGGCGTGTTGCGTCAGCGACGGGTGAAGAGCTGAGCGGGGCAGTGCGGGGAGTATTCGACGCGGCCGTCGGTGGACATGCGCACCCATGTCGTGTTCCTGCGCGCGGCGAGTTCGGGGCCCTCGTCGAAGAAGAGGGCGGTGGCGATGGCGTCGGCCGTCATCGTGTCCTCCGCAAAGGCCCACGTGGCCGCCCAGGTGCGGACGGGCAGCCCCGTGCGCGCATCGAGGACGTGATGGAGTCCGTCGCCCCAGGCGCGGCGATTGATCGCCGAACCGGCGATGGCGGAGTCTGCGATCTCGATGAGCCCGATCGCCTTCGTCGCATCGTAGGGATGCTCCAGGCCGATGCGTGCGGTGCCACCGCGCACGCGCAGGTCGCCGCCCGCATCGACGAGCACGCGTCCGGGGACGGCATCCAGCACGGCGAGCACACGGTCGACGAGGCGTCCCTTGCCGAGCGCCCCGACATCGAGCGTCGCGGGTCCGGACAGCACGAGCTCGCTCTCCGACCAGTCCAACAGTATCGTCCAGTCGCCTGCGGGCACGGGCGTCTCGGGAGTGAGCCGGTAGGAGGCGTCGTAGCCGAGCGCGGACAGGCTGTCGCCGACGAGCGGGTTGATGGCGCCGTGGGTCGCGGCGGAAAGCTCCGCATAGGTGTCGAGCATCGCCACGGTGTCCTGCGGCGCCACCGCGATGCCGCCCTCCGCGCCCAGACGGGACACGAGCGAATCCGGACGGAACCGTGACCATTCGCGGTCGAAGCCGTCGATGGTCGTGCGGACTGCGGCGCGCGCGTCAGACGTCAGTTCCTCATCCGTCTCTATCTGCCAGCGGGTGCCGATGGCATCGAAGGTCCAGGTGGCCATGGCTGCCTCAGGCGGCGGCCTCGGTCTTGATGTCCTCGACCGCGGCGTTGAACCCCGCGCTCGTGAGGGAGGATCCGGCGACCCGGCTGACGTCGAGGTCATCGAGGGAGACACCGACGACCTCGTCCTCGATCCCGCCGATGAAGGCGGACTGATATTGCTCGGTCTCGCGCGCCTGCGGGTCACCCGTCACCTCGACGGCCGTCACGACGTCGTCCTCCAGGGTGAGGGTGACCGAGATCGTCTCCACCGATTCCGGGGTCTGGTAGGAGCCCTCGGCGGTGTACGTCCCGTCGGTGTATGTAGACGAGGAGGACGAATCGGCCTGCTCCATCGTCGATGTACTGGACGGAGAACTCGACGAGGAGTCCGTCGTGCTCTCCTGGGTGGAGGTCGCGGTCGTCTCGTCGGTGGCCGTCCCAGTGTCGGTCGCGCATCCCGCGAGGAGCAGGACGCCGACGACCCCGGCGATGGCGGCACCCGTGCGGACGGGAACGGGAACGGTCGTGCGGATCATGGTGGGTCCTCCCGGCTCGTGAATGATTCTTCGAGCGTAGGAAGAGGCGCTATGCCGGCACTGAGGCTCGTCTGTGCGTTACCTATGCGTCTCCGCCGAACATGCTCGTCACGGAGCCATCCTCGAAGACCTCGCGGATCGCGCGCGCGATGAGCGGAGCAATAGGCAGAATCGTGAGGTTCTCCCAGCGCCGCGACTCGGTCAGAGGAATCGTGTCCGTGATGACGACCTCATCGATCGAGGCATCCTGCAGACGTTCGTTGGCCGGGTCGCTGAAGATCGCGTGCGTCGCCGCAACGATCACACGATGCGCGCCGTTGGCCTTCAGCGCCTGGGCCGCCTTGACGATCGTGCCACCCGTGTCGATCATGTCATCCACGAGGAGACACGTACGCCCGTCCACCGTGCCGACGATCTCGTGGACGGAGACCTGGTTGGCGACCTTCGGGTCGCGGCGCTTGTGGATGATCGCGAGGGGCGCGCCGAGGCTGTCCGACCAGGTGTCGGCAACGCGCACCCGGCCCATATCCGGCGAGACGATCGTGAGGATCTTGCGGTCCTCGGGGCTGAGCGTGCGCTCGAAGTAGTCGAGCAGCACGGGCTTGGCGAACAGGTGATCGACGGGGCCGTCGAAGAATCCCTGGATCTGCGCGGCGTG
>JAATFJ010000142.1 GCA_015655255.1 Actinomycetales bacterium
GACCTGGGCAGGGCGCGAGCAGCGTCTCGAGGGTGCGCAGGGTTCGATCTAGCTCGATGGATGGTTCGAGCAGCCACTGGATCTGCAGACCGTCCGAGGCGGCGATGATGAGGGCGGCGACGTGCGCGGCATCGATGTCCGTGCGGACGAGGCCGCGCCGCTGCTCATCCGCGAGCATGCGCGTGAGCGAGACGCGCAGACGCGCGAAGCGCTCGGAGAAATAGGCCTTGCTCACCGCGTCGTCCGCCTCCAGCGCGGCGGCGACGAGCGTCGAGTACAACTGAACGTGCCCGGGCACGCGCACGTTCTCCGTCGCCGCCTCCACGAGGGAACCCACCGCGGTGATCTCGCGGGGCGAGGGGCGGTCCTCATCCTTGCGTCGGGTGGAATGGTCGTAGACGGCGACGAGGAGCTGCTCGCGCGAGTCGAAGTAGTGCAGCAGGGCGGCGTGGGAGATGCCCAGGGCCTCGGCGATGCTGCGCAGCGATGTGCCGTCGGCGCCGCGCTCCTGGAAGACCTCGATCGCGCGGTCCAGGATCTCCTGGCGGCGCGCGATTCCCTTGGCGTAGGAACCGCGTCGGCCCAGAGAAGGATCGCTGCTCATGCCCCCAGGGTATAACGCCGGAGAAATAAACCTCCATGTGGAGGTTTTATGTTATGTTCATCCTGGTGACGACGCCCTCGCTGGGTGCGCCTCGATCTGACAGTGCAAAGGATGGAAGACACCATGGCTTTACCGGAAGCCTCCGTACAGCTCTACTCCCTCGCGGCCGAGTTCACCGCCGATATGGGCGGTTCCCTCGACAAGCTCGCGGCCATCGGGCTGCGCCACGTCGAGGCCTTCGACTTCGTCGGTCGTCCGCGCGAGATCCGCACGGCGCTCGATGCGAGCGGACTCTCCTCGCCCACGGGACACGCCCCGCTGCTCTCCGACGAGTTGTGGACCCCGGACGGGTCGATTCCCACCCCCGCTCCCGAGGTGGTCTTCGAGGCGGCAGCGACCATCGGGATGACCACGGTCATCGATCCCTTCGTCGCCCCGGAACGCTGGCGTACCGAGGACGGCGTCGCCGACATCGCCGAACGCCTCAACGCGGCCGCCGAGGTCGCGGAGTCCTTCGGACTCGCCGTCGGCTACCACAACCACGCGCAGGAGTTTGTCGCCTCCTTCGGCGGGCACACCGCCTACGAGCGCTTCCTCTCCCTCACCGACGAGCGCGTCGCGATCGAGCTCGACCTGTACTGGGCCTTCGTCGGCGGACAGGACATCGTCGCGCTCTCCCGCGCGCTCGGCGCACGGCTCGTCGCCGTGCATGTGAAGGACGGCGTGGCACCCGAGAGCAACCACTGGGCTCCCGGCGCCGCGCCCTTCACTTCGGATAGCCTCGACCAGCGCCACGCCGGACTCGGGGAGGTGCCGCTCGCCGAGTCGCTCTCCGCCGCGACGGCGCTGTCTTACGCCGTGATCGAGTACGATCACGCGCCCGGTGACGTCTTCGCTGACATCGCCGCGAGCTACGCCTTCCTTCGCGACGGAGGTTTCGTCGCATGAGCGGACCCGTCGGCGTCGGATTCATCGGTGTCGGAGTCATCAGCGACACCTATCTGGAGAATCTGCGTTCGTTCCCCGATGTGCGCGTCGTCATCCTCGGCGACCTCGACGTCGCCCGCGCGCAGACCCAGGCGGAGAAGCAGGGCGTTCCGCTCTGGGGGACGGCGGAGGATGTGCTCGCGCACCCCGAGGTCGAGGTCGTCGTGAACCTCACCGTCCCCGCCGCGCATGTGGAGGTGTCCTCGCAGGCCGTCGCCGCGGGCAAGCACGTATGGACGGAGAAGCCGCTCGGGCTCGATCGCGAGGGCACCGCCGCCCTGCTGCGGGCTGCCGACGCGGCGGGCGTGCGCATCGGATCCGCGCCGGACACCGTGTTGGGCGCGGGATTCCAGACTGCGAAGCGCGCGATCGCCGAGGGCGTCATCGGCACGCCGCTGTTCGCGCAGACCTCCTTTCAGACCCAGGGGCCGGACCTATGGCACCCCAATCCAGGGTTCCTCTTCGCGCGCGGTGCCGGTCCGCTCTTTGACATGGGCCCGTATTACTTCACGGCGCTCGTGAGTCTCTTCGGATCGGTCGACCGGGTCGCGGCCGTGGGGCTCAAGGCGCGCGAGGAGCGTCAGGCGCGCACGGGACCGCGGGCGGGCGTGCCCTTCCCCGTCGAGGTGCCCACGACGATCCAGGTGCTCACGGCCTTCGAGGCGGGGCAGCAGGCGCAGAGCACGCTGAGCTTCGACTCGGCGCTGGAGCGGCACGGCATCGTCGAGATCCACGGCACGGAGGGATCGCTTGTGCTGCCCGATCCCAACATGTTCGAGGGGCGCACGGCGTACGTGAAGCCGCTCGGCGTGCTCCGCGACGGGATGAAGACGGAGCAGGAGTGGATCGAGGTGGAGCAGCGCGGACCCGTCACGGGACGTGGTCTCGGTCTGCTCGACATGGTGCGCGCGATCGCCGAGGGGCGCCCGCATGTCGCGACGGGCGAACTCGGCTACCACGTCCTCGACACGATGCTCTCGGCCGCCGAATCCGCCGAGACCGCGCAGTTCGTGCCCGTGCGCAGCCGTGTCGCGACGGTCCCTCCCGTACCAGTCGACTTCGACCCCTTCGCCGCGACGCTCTAGCACCCCCTGCCGCCCCACCCTCCCGGGCGCCCGGGAGGGTGCTAGAGGGTCGTGGCGAGGCGGTCGAGCTCGGACTCGGCGGCGCGCAACTCCGACTCCGCGCGAGGGAGGAGGGGTGCGAGGTCGGGCAGGCGGCCGGCGAGCGTGAGGCGTACGGTGACGACGTGCACGTCCATGCCGAGCGCATCGCCGAGCACGATGCGCAGCGGCGGCACGACGTGGTCCCACTCCGCCGACGGTGTGCCCGGATCGTAAGCCGCGCCAGAGGCGGAGACGATTACCACGGGACGTCCCGCCAGCGGGAGCTCGGGAAGTCCGGCGAGAACGCCGGGAAGGTGCACGCGATCGATCCACGCCTTCAGCGTCGAGGGCATCGAGTAGTTGTACATGGGCGCGCCGATGACGACGGCGTCGGCGGCGAGGAGCTGCGCGACGACCGCGCTCTGTCGTGCGTCGTCCTCCGTGGGGACCTCCGAGATCCGCGCCTCGGCGGGGAAGTGCAGCTCCGCGTTCTCCAGGTGCGGGAGCGGGTCGGCGTGCAGGTCGCGCGCGACGATGACGCGATCGTCTCCTGCTGCGGCCCAGGCATCGGCGAAGCGCGCCGTGAGCGTCCTCGTCACGGAAGAGGTTGGGTGGGCAGAGGAATCCAGTCGCAGAAGGGTGGGCATGGATTCAGGATACGGCGAGCGGCGTAGGCTGCTGACATCATGACGGAGCGGGAGCGGGAGCGGATCGACGTAGTCCTGAATCGTCTCGCCACCTACCGGTTCCGCGCATCGTTCCATTTGCGCAGGCAGGAGCGGGCGCAGGTCTCTGCGCGCGGAATGGCTGTCGTGCGCCTGCACGCGGCGGAGATCATCCGCACTCGGCTCGCCACGGCCGCCCCGGAGAATGACGGGAAGCAGACGCCCTGGGGTGGACACCCCGTCTTCCGTGCCCAGCACGGAACGGGGACGTGCTGTCGGGGCTGCCTGCGGCGGCTGCACGGAATTCCGCAGGGCCGAGTGCTCACGGAGGAAGAGCAGACCTGGATCGTGGAGATGCTCGCCGCGTGGGTGGAGCGGGAGATGGTCCACCCCGTCGACGGGCCGCCCGCGCGCGTCCCGCCACGGCGGAGCGCGGGTTCGGCGACGCTGTTCTGACGCTGAGTCCTGCGCTGAGGCAGCTCAGGGAGGGACGGTCCGCACGCAGGTGCGAGAGTGTCCCTCGCGTTCAGACAGCGCCCCAGCGCCGTCGTGTCGCCTGCTCCGCGAGCATGGCGAGTCCGTAGAGCACGAGTGACGTGCCCGTGACGAGTGCGACGCACGCCCACACCTCTGTATTGGCAGACCGCCCGATGGCCGCGATGATGGCGTATCCGATGCCCTGGCCCGTTGCGAGCCATTCTGCGAGGAGTGCCCCGGCAATCGCCCCCGGAACGGCGATGCGCACGGAGGCGAAGAGTGCCGGGATCGCAGCCGGGAACCGCACGAACACCATTTCCTTGAGCTTTCCCGAGCCGTAGACCTGCACGAGGTCCGTCATCGCAACGGGTGCCGAGCGCAGGGCGAAGGCGATCGTGATGAGCGCCGGGAAGAACACGATGAGCCCGCCCATGATCGCGACTGTCAGCGCGCCACGCCCGAAGACGAGGATGATGACGGGTGCCATCGCGACGAGAGGGATCGAGAGCATGAGCATCGCGAACGGCATGACGGCATGCTCGACAGCGGGAATCGCAAGGAAGGCGATGGCGACGAGCACGGCCGCGATGAGCCCCGCGATGAAACCGACGCCCGCATCCAACAGCGTCGTGCCGAGCGCGCCGAACAGCGCAGCGGAGTTCGCCGCCGCCTCCTCGCCCGTGACGAGGTATTCCCACACCTGCCACGGGGTCTTCCCCACATACGGAGAGACACGCAGAACTGCGAGCAGGGCGGGCCAGGCCAGCAGCACGACGATGATGGATGCGATGCCGGACAGTGCGGAGCGGACCAGCCTTCCCCCCAGTGGCACGTTCGTCGGACGATCTTCTGCGCCCTGACTCTCCGTGCCCCAGCCGAGTCGCGTCACCCACGCGCCGATCCCCCCGAGGATCGCGTAGAAGCCTCCGGCGATGATCGCGGCCACGAAGCCGATGGCCCAGGTCCGTTCCACGTCCATGTTCTGCTGCGCGGCGACGAGCACCGGGCCCAGCCCCTTGTCCACCCCTCCGACGTACTCGCCGAGGATGGCACCGAGCAAGGCGGCGGGTGCAGCGACCTTGAGCGCGTTGATGATCGCAGGCACCGCCGCGATGATCCGCACGCGGAAGAGCAGCGTCCACGCGCTCCCGCCGTATGCGGAGAC
>JAATFJ010000281.1 GCA_015655255.1 Actinomycetales bacterium
GCCACAATCACGACGTCCGCCGACAGCGTCTCGCCGCTTGCGAGGACGACGCCGCGCACCCTCCCCCCGGAAGCGTCGGGGAGGAGACGCTCCGCCTCGCCCTCGACGAGCACACCGCCCGCCGCGATGGCGTCGCCTCGGACGGCGGCGACGAGGGAGGGGAGGTCCACCCACCCCTCGTCGAGCGACCACAGGACGGGCCCGTCGCCCAGCGCCTCGCGGCGGAGGGAGGGCTCGAGGAGAGCCGCTCTCCCGGCGTCGATCAGGTCGACGCCGTGCCCGAGGGCGGACAGGCGTGCGCAGGCATCGACGACGCTCTCGACGAGGTTGCTCCCCTGGACCGGCTCCGCGACGGTGTCGCCGTCCCAGGCGAGCACCCCGTCGAAACGCGCGATGCCCCGCGGCGCGGAGTACAGGAGATGGCGCAGGACGCCCTGCACGCGGAGTTCGCGGTAGGCATCGGTCGTGGGGGCCGCGGCGTTGAGCCAGGAGAACGAGTGCCAGGACGCCCCGCCGCTCCCCGCGACGAGCGTGACGGACATCCCGCGAAGGCTCAGCTCGCGGAACAGGCACGAGCCGAGGGACCCCCCTCCGACGATGATCGCTGACTGCATCTGCCCCACCCTTCTCTTCGTTCCGTCGACCCCGTGACCCGGTTGCCGGAAATGATGTCACACGCCTCGGCGACCGCCCCGCGCGAAGGCGGTGCAGGACCCCGGTCCTGGGGCGTCCGCTGCTCTTCCGCGTCCGCCGATTGTCTGGATTGTCTGGCTTTGGACACCTGCCACTCATCTCGGAAGGGCCTGCGTTTCGGCCGTGTAAGGTCCCCGGTCCGCTTCTGTAAAACATTCCGATACGGCGTGTTCGCCCCCGATGCGGCAGCGCATGATGGAGCCATGTCAGCACCCCTGTATCGACGAGTCGGCGCCGTTCTGCGGCAGCGGATCTCGAACGGCACCTACGCTCCCGGCGAGCGCCTTCCGGCGGAGGGCGCGTTCTGCGAGGAGTTCCGGGTGTCGCGATCGACGATGCGCAAGGCGCTGGAGGATCTCGTCGAGAGCGGGTGGGTGATCCGCCACCGCGGTCGCGGCAGCTTCGTCTCCACGGGCATCACGCCGGACCTTCTCCTCGCGATGGTGACGCCCACGTTCGACACCGTGCACGCGGCGCACGAGCATCGCCTCCTCAACGCGCATCTCATCCAGGTGCGCGACAGCGAGATCCCCCTCGTGGACCTCGATCCCTCCGCGACGATGCTGCGCGTGCTCCGGGAGAAGAACGACAACCGCGGGCGGACCCTCCTCAGAGAGGTCAACGTCGTCCCCGCCGGGCTTGCCCCGCATCTCGATCTGGGCAGGCGCCACCACGACTGGACCGTGCTCGAACTCCTGCTCAGCGTGGGCGCGCCGGTGTCGCTCATGAACATCACCGTGGAACCCGCGGTGCTCGGCGAGGCGGACGCGGAGGTCTTCGACGCGGCGCCGGGTGAGAGCACGTTCCGCTACATCTCCCGGTTCTGGTCGCCGACCGGCCGGATGATCGCCGCGACGAGCATCCTCTACCGCCCCGGTTTCTACCGGCTCAGCGTCGACCTCTCCGTCAACGAGCAGATGATGCGGCTCGGCGACTCCTCCTGGTGCCCCGGGTACGGGACGGAGGACGGCATCCCGTCCCGCGCCGTCGGCGCACGGGGACTGCTCCCCGCAGAACACGAAGGATTCGCATGACTGACAACGCCGTGCTGAGCAAGCCGGGCTCCGCCGAGGCATCGGAGCCCGCGGAGACGACGGCTGAGGACGCGTCCCGCCCGAGGAGGTACAGGAACTGGGCGTCGTGGGCGGTCTTCGCCGCCGTGCTCGTCCTGCTCCTGGATCTCCTCCTCCAGATCGTCAGGAACGAGAGGCTCGACTGGCCCATCGTGGGAGAGTACCTCTTCGACCCGACCGTTCTCGACGGACTGAGGATGACCCTCGTGCTGACGGTCCTCGCCACGGCGTGCGCCTACGTCCTGGGGACCGTCGTCGCCGTCATGCAGCTGTCCGCCAATCCCGGTCTCCGGCTCATCGGCGGACTCTACGTCTGGCTCTTCCGATCCGTCCCGCAGCTCGTACTGCTCCTCATCTTCTTCAACCTCGCCGCATTCGCCCCCGTCATCGAGCTCGGTCTCCCGGGGCTCGGGCTCAGCCTGGGCGAGATCAGCTCGCGGCGGCTCATCAACGGGTTCATGGCCGCGATCATCGCCCTGAGCCTGTCCGAGGGGGCCTACGCGGCGGAGGTGATCCGGGGCGGCATCGTCTCCGTGGACCGCGGTCAGGTGGAGGCGGCCTCCGCGCTGGGCATCCCCAGCAGGCGCATCCTCTTCCGCATCGTCCTCCCGCAGGCGATGCGGGCCATCGTCCCCGCCCTCGGCAACGCCGTCATCGGGATGCTCAAGACGACGTCGCTCGTCAGCACGATCGCGGTCCACGACCTCCTGTACAACGTCCAGGTCATCTACAACGCGAACTTCGACATCATCCCGCTCCTGATCGTCGCGACCATCTGGTACCTCGTCTGGACCACGGTGCTGAGCATCGTCCAGTACTTCGTCGAGTCCTACTTCGGACGCGGGCATCGGACGGGGACCGGCGGGCGGGGAGCGAAGGCCTTCTTCAAGAAACTGATCGACGACCCGTCGTCGGTGCTGAGCGGACGGAGGTGAGCGCGATGGACGCGATGGTGGACATCCGCAACGTGCGTATGGGGTACGGCGAGGCCGATGTCATCAAGGACGTCTCGATCCGGGTGCCCCGCGGGGGTGTCACGTGCATCGTGGGGCCCAGCGGGTCGGGCAAGTCGTCCCTGCTGCGCAGCATCAACTGCCTGGAGCGCATCCGGTCCGGCCGGATCGTCGTGGACGGCGAGCTCATGGGCGTGCGCGAGGACCCGAAGGGCCGTCTCGTCGAGCTGCCGCCCCAGAAGACCACGGCGCAGCGCGCGCACGTCGGCATGGTCTTCCAGCACTTCAACCTCTTCACGCACATGACGGTGTTCCAGAACGCCGTCGAGGCGCCC
>JAATFJ010000046.1 GCA_015655255.1 Actinomycetales bacterium
CGCCGCCGCGGCCCTCGCCCTCGCCAGGGCCGGGCACGATGTCCTCGTCGTCGACCGCAGCAGCGCGCCGGGCACAGGAGCGACCGCCGCCTCCGCGGCGATCGTCCGCGTGCACGCGAGCGATGTACAGACCGTGGGTATGTCGGACGATTCCATCGGGATCTGGAAGGACTGGGCCGGTTTCCTCGACGCCCCGGCGAGGGAGCAGCTCGCACAGTACCGCCACACCGGTTCCCTCATCCTCGACCCGGGCGATGATGCGTCGATTGCCCAGACCGAGGGCGCGATGCGGGAGGCGGGCGTTGCCTTCGAGCGCTGGGGCCTGGCGACGACCTCGGAGCGATTCCCCTATCTCGACCTGCACAAGTTCGGCCCGCCCGTGCCTGTGGACGACGAGGCCTTCTGGGAGGACCCGGACGAGTACCTCGCCGGGGCCGTCTACACCGATCAGTCCGGCTACATCGTCGATCCCTCCCTCGCGACCGTCAACCTCATGGCGGCCGCGCAGCGCGCGGGAGCGCGGACACTCTTCTCGGTCACCGTCGCCTCCCTCCTCGCCGACGGTGACCGGGTGACGGGGGTCGTGCTCTCCGATGGCACGCGTCTCTCCGCCGACACCGTAATCCTCGCCGCAGGACCGCAGTCCGAGGCGCTGCTGAAAGGAATCGGCGCGAACGACGACTTCCGCGTGAAGACCTTCTGCCTGCGCACGGAGGAGATCCACGTCGCCGCTCCCCGGGGCATCGACCTGGCGACCGAAGGCGTGCACCTCGTCGACAGCGACCTCAACCTCAACTTCCGTCCGGAGGGCTCCGACGCCTTCCACGGCGGCAGCAACCAGGGGCTACCCGAGGAGCAGACGATCGTGGAGGACACCGAGTCCGTCGATCCCGCCGTCTCCGCCGAGGGCTGGGAGCGGCTGACGTTGCGTCTCGCGCGTCGCATCCCCGACCTCAGCATCCCGCGGGCGAAGACGGGGGTCATCGGACTCATCGATGCGACCGAGGACTGGACACCCATCTACGACAGAACGCGCTTCGAGGGGCTCTTCGTCGCGATGGGGACATCGGGGTCCCAGTTCAAGGTCGCGCCTCTCGTCGGGGAGCTCCTGCGCCACATCGTCGAGACGACCCTCTCCGGAGGCGACCACCTCGTTACTCCATTCGCGAGCCCTGTGAGCGGGCGCATGTACTCACCCGCCCTCTACTCTCGTCTGCGCTCGCCCCATGTGGGCCTCGGACATCTCTGAGCGCCGCCCCGACCCCCACCCCCTTTGTGAAGGAGAAGCACACCCATGGAAGCTGAGCAGCCGCTCGCAGGAAAGACCGTCCTCATCACCGGATCCGCGGAACGCGCGGGACGTGACTTCGCCCGCTACTTCGCGGCGCGCGGCGCCGCGGTCGTCGTCAACCACTGGAAGCAGCCCGCCGAGGCGGAGGAAACCCTGCGGCTTATCACGGAGGACGGAGGTGAGGCCATCGTCGTCGAGGCGGATGTCTCCGATCCCGCCCACGCCGCTCCGCTCGTTGACGCGGCCGTTGCCTGGAAGGGGGAGCTCAGCGTCCTCATCCACAACGCGAGTTCGCTGCGGCTGAAGGAGTTCGAGGACGTCACTCCCGACTACTACGACAACATCCTCGGCGTGAACCTGCGCGGTCCGTTCTTCCTCAGCCAGGCGGCCGCCAAGGTCATGACGGCGCAGGGGCATGGCCGCATCATCGCTCTCGTGGGCAACTCCACGACAGAGGCGTGGCCCAACCTCGTCCCGCACATCCTCGCGAAGACGGGCCTCGCGCGCCTCATGGAGCAGCTCGCCGTCGCCCTCTCGCCCGTCGTGCAGTGCAACTCGGTCGCTCCCGCGCAGTTCTTCCGCTCCGATGACGGCGCCAACGACGAACTGCGCCGCTATCGCGGAGAGCCCCTCGCGAACGACGACACCTATCGTCTGGGAACGCGGTTCGAGTTCCGCAACGGCAACGTCGACGATGTCGCCGAGGCGCTGCTCTACCTCTCCACCTGCACGCCGTATCTCACGGGCGCCACGCTCCGCATCGACGGCGGCAAGTCGCTGTACTGAGCGCGCGGCGGGAAGACCCCGCACGGGGCCGGCGTGTGTGCGTCCGCCGGTCCCGTCGCGGAATGCTCAGAGCGTGGGGTCGTCTCCCACCCGCACGATGAGCTTCCCGAAGTTCTCCCCGCGGAGCAGGCCGAGGAACGCGGACGGCGCATTCTCGATTCCCTCGACGACATCCTCCCGGTAGCGCAGGAGTCCCCGCCCCCACCACTCCGCGACATCCTGCTGGAACTGCACGAAATGCGTGGCGAGGTAGTCGCGCTGGGTGAAGCCCTGGAAGCGCATGCGCTTGATGTTGATCGCGCTCATGAGGGCGGGCATGCGGTCCGGCCCCTCCGGGTCTCCCGTCGCGTTGTACTGCGCGATGACACCGCACACGGGGACGCGCGCGAAGTCGTTGAGGTGGGGGAGCACGGCGTCCCAGACGGCACCGCCGACGTTCTCGAAGTAGACGTCGATGCCGCCCGGCACGGCGCGTGCGAGGTCGTCGGCGAACGTCGGCGAGCGGTGGTCGAGTGCGACGTCGAAGGGGAGCGCGTCCGTCATCCAGCCGACCTTCTTCGCCCCGCCCGCGATGCCGACGACCCGGGCGCCGGCGATCTTCGCCATCTGCCCGGCGGCCGAGCCGACGGCGCCGGTCGCCGCGGCGACGACGAAGGTCTCCCCCGGTTTCGGCTGCGCGATGAGATGCGTGCCGATGTAGGCCGCGAAACCCGTCATGCCGAGGATGCCGAGCGCGGTGGAGACGGGGGCGGCGGCGGGGTCGAGAAGGCGCAGAGAGGCCGCGCTCTGCACGGCGTGAGTCTGCCAGCCGTTCCGCGACAGCACGATGTCCCCCGGCGCGAACTCGGGGCTGCGCGAGACGAGCACCTCGCTCACCGTGCCGCCCTCCATGACCCCGCCGATGTCGACGGGAGTGGCATACGATTTCGTCGCGTTCATCCGGCCCCGCATGTACGGGTCGAGCGAGAGATAGACGGTGCGCAACAGAACCTCTCCCGGGAGGGGATCGGGAACATCACGCTGTTCCACGCGGAAATTGGCGAGTTCCGGTTCTCCGTGCGGGCGCGATTCGAGGACGATGGCGGTGCTGGTGGTCACGACTCGCACTTTACCCGCTCGATGTTTCGCGTGTACTACAGTTACGTTTACCGGGACCCGCCCTCATCGCCGCCCGCCACGCTGCCATCCGATGCAAGAGGAGAAACTTTCGTGACAACCATCACCATCACCGGAGAGCGCATCGCGCTCGACGTGCTCCGCGCTGTCTACCGCGGGCCCGTCACTCTCGAACTCGCCCCGAAGGCGGTCGAGAACCTCGACCGCGCGCACCAGGTCATCCTCAACGCCATCGAGCGCGGCGACGTCGTCTACGCCGTCAACACCGGATACGGGAAGCTCGCCGATCGGCGGATCTCACCCGACGACCTCGAAGAGCTCCAGCGGCGCAACGTGCTCTCGCATATGGTCGGTGTGGGCGACCCGCTGCCCGACAACATCGTCCGTGCGATCATGGTCATCAAGCTCGTCGGCCTCTCGCTCGGGCACTCCGGCCTGCGCGTCATGGTCGCCCAGCGGATGGTCGACATGATCAACGCCGACGTCCTCCCCGTCATCCCCTCGCAGGGCTCCGTCGGCGCATCGGGCGATCTCGCCCCCCTCGCCCACATGGCCGGAGCGATAATGGGCGTGGGCTACGTGCGCATCGACGGCCAGACGTACCCCGCGACGGAGGGCCTCGCCAAGGTCGGTCTCGAACCGGTCGTCCTCGGGCCGAAGGAGACCGCTTCGCTCATCAACGGCGTCCAGGCGTCGACGGCCATCGCCCTCAACGGGCTCTTCGGAGCGGAGGCCGTGCTCAACGCGGGCCTCGCCGCCGGCGCTCTCTCCCTTGAGGCGACGGCCGGTCGTCAGGGCGTCCTCGACGACCGCATCCAGCAGGTCAGGGGCCACAAGGGCCAGATCCGCGTCGCGGGCGCGCTCCGGGAGCTCGTGGCCAACAGCCCCGTCCTCGACATCGAGTTCGAGGGGCGTCGGCTGCAGGACCCCTACTGCCTGCGTTGCCAGCCGCAGGTCATGGGTGCCGCGCTCGACCTCCTCAACTTCGCCGCCTCCACGCTGGAGCAGGAGGTCAACGCGGTCTCGGACAATCCGCTCATGTTCCCCGATGACGACCTCGTCCTCTCCGGCGGCAACTTCCACGGACAGCCCATTGCCTACGCGGCCGACATCATCGCGCTTGCCCTGTGCGAGATCGGATCGATCTCCGAGCGCCGTCAGGCCATGCTCATGGACTCCTCGATGAGTGGGCTGCCTCCGTTCCTCGTCGGCAACGCGGGCCTCAATGGCGGCTTCATGATGGCGCAGGTCACCAGTGCCGCCCTCGTCGCGGAGAACCGCGCCAAGGCGACGCCCAACAGCGTCGACAGCATCCCCACCTCCGCGGGTCAGGAGGACCACGTGAGCATGGCGGCGCACGCCTCGGTGCGCCTGGGGTCCATGGTGCGCAACGTCTCCTACGTCGTCGCCATCGAGCTGCTGTGCGCCGCACAGGGCCTCGACCTGTGCAACGATGGCAAGGCTGCCCCCGGTAACCAGCCCACCTATGCGCTCGTCCGCGAGATCGCCGAACGTCTCGTCGACGACCGCATCATGTCTGAGGAGATGGAGGCGGTCTCCGCGGAGATCCTCGACGGCTTCTTCGTCCCGAAGGTCGGTGTGACGCTCGAGCCCACTCACTGATCCGTTTCAGCGACCCGCGTGGCGGGGCGGAGCATCGTGCTCCGCCCCGCCTTTTGCGTCTGCGCGGCCGGGATAACACCTGCGCTTCGTAAATTCTGCGTTACAAGGGGGAGATAACGTTGTGATAACGCGGTGAAATCTAGTCTAGAAAAACCCAGTTGAAGATGGATTTCGCCAGAAAAATATGAGTCGCCGATTATTCGGATATCGGTTGCCTGAATTATGTAATCGAGGTACGTTCTTCGCTAGGCGAGAGCCTCACGGGGACTCAGCGTCCGTCCTTGTGGCATTACCTCACCCGTAATCCCGAAGCTACCAGGAGTACTCATGACTCGATTCAGGCGTGCGACCGCCTTGGTCTCCCTCGCAATGGCCTTCGCGCTCGCCACCGCCGGGTGTGCCGCAGACGCTCCGGCCGACACCGACACTTCCGCAGCCAGTGACGACCTCGTCATCAGCGAACTGCACGACATGCTGCCCCAGGACGTCATCGACGCCGGCGAGATCGTCGTCGGCACCGACCCGTCCTACCCGCCGTGCGACTTCCTCAACGACGACGGCGAGATCGACGGCTACAACAACGCGATCCTCCAGGCGCTCGCCCCCCGGCTCGGCGTGGACATCACGATGGAGTCCATCGCCTTCGACGGCCTGCTTCCCGGCGTAGAAAGCGGCCGCTTCGACGCCGCGATGGAGTGCATCACCGACAACCTCGAGCGTGAGGAGATCGTGCAGTTCGTCGACTACTCCTACGGCGCCAAGGGTGTCATCGCACTCGCCGACTCCGACCTCGGGATCGAAGAGAACCCGCTCACGCTCTGTGGCCTGCACGCGGGCGTCCAGACGGGCACCGAGTTCGTCGACGACGTCGCCCTCTTCAACGAGAACTGCGAGAACGAAGGCGAAGCGTCCATCGAGATCACCAACTTCCCGACCGCGGCCGACCAGAACACGGCCCTCCAGTCCGGTCAGATCGACTTCGCGGTGACGAACATCGCGACGGGCGCTTGGCAGGCCAAGGAAGCGGACGGTCTCTTCGAGGTCATCCCCAGCCCCCTCACCTCGAAGACGTACCTCGGCATCGTGACGGCCCTCGAGGACGACGGACTCTCCGAGGCTCTTCTCGGCGCGCTGCAGGCGATCATCGACGACGGCACCTATGAGGACGTCATGACCGAATGGGGCCTCGAGGACATCATGCTCACCGAACCGGGCATCAACCTCGCCTCGACGAACCCCCTCGAAACCCCCACGGCCTGCGGGTCCTTCCCCTTACGCAACAAAGCAATGCAGAGCGACATGAAATTGGTGCACCATCATGAGCGAAAAGACTGACGCGGTTCCCCTCCGGGATCCCCTTGCGAAGCCCGTCCCGCTGAAGCATCCGAGCTACTGGGTCACCGCTGTCGTCGCGCTGGTGCTCGTCGGTCTCGCCGTCTACATGCTCGCGACGAACAAGAGTGCGCGCTGGAACGTCTTCGGAGAGTACCTCTTCTCGAAGCCGATCCTGGAGGGGCTCTGGGTCACCATCCAGCTCTCCGTCATCTCGCAGATCCTCGCGCTCGCGATCGGCTGCCTCCTTGCCCTCCTCGGCGAGTCCAAGAACCCGACACTGCGGGTCTTCGTGAAGGCCTATGTCGGCTTCTTCCGCGGCCTTCCGCTCCTCGTTCTCCTCCTCCTCATCTTCAACGCGGCGCTCTTCATTCCCCGACTGGGACTGGGCAGCTTCAGCTGGGACACCAACGACGTCATCAACGGATTCAGCGCCGCGATCATCGGACTCTCCCTCCACGAGGGCGCGTTCATGACCGAGGTCATCCGCGCGGGTCTCATCTCCGTCCCCAAGGGACAGCGGGAAGCTGCCCAGAGCATCGGCATGAAACCAGGAACGACGCTGCGATCGATCGTCCTCCCCCAGGCGATCCGCATCATCATCCCGCCCACCGGCAACCAGTTCATCGGCCTGCTCAAGGCGAGCGCACTCGTGGCCGTGATCGGCGGTGGCGACCTCCTCACCCGCGCGCAGCAGCTCTACGGCACGAACTTCCAGGTCATCCCGCTGCTCTTCGTCGTGAGCTTCTGGTACCTCGTCCTCGTGACTCTCGCGACGATCGGCCAGCATTTCCTCGAGAAGAAGTTCTCTCAAGAAGGAGGGCCCAGTAAGAAGGCCGTCCGCATCAGCATCAAGGAGGTGGCGTGATGTCGGGCGAGAACCAGCTGGTCTCCGTGCGCCACGTCTTCAAGCGCTACGGCGACGTCGAAGTACTCAAAGGCATCGACCTCGATGTCGCCGAGGGCGAAGTGCTCTGCATCATCGGCCCATCCGGATCGGGGAAGAGCACCTTCCTCCGCTGCATCAACTACCTGGAGCACATCAACGGCGGCTACATCCGCGTCGACGAGGACTTCGTGGGCTCGGTCGTCCGCGACGGCGTGCTCTACGAGGCGAATGAGAAGGAGCTCGCCGACTACCGGCAGCGCGTCGGGATGGTCTTCCAGCACTTCAACCTCTTCCTCCACCTCACAGCGCTGGAGAACGTCATGATCGGGCTCCGGAAGGTGCGCAAGCTCAGCAAGGCGGATGCGGCGGACCGCGCCCGTGCGGCGCTCTCCGATGTGGGGCTCGCGCACCTCGCGAACTCCTATCCGCGCCACCTTTCCGGCGGTCAGCAGCAGCGCGTCGCGATAGCGCGCGCCCTCGCGATGGAACCGAAGCTCATGCTCTTCGACGAGCCGACGAGCGCCCTCGACCCCGAGCTGGTCGGCGAGGTGCTGTCGGTCATGCGTCGCGTCGCAGAGCGCGGGATGACCATGATCGTCGTGACGCACGAAATGCGCTTCGCCCGGGACGTCGCCGATCGCGTCGCGTTCATGGATCAGGGACGTATCGTCGAGATCGGACCGGCGAAAGAGCTCATCGATTCGCCGCAGTCCGAGCGCACGAAGCACTTCCTCCAGCACGTCGAATGACCCGCGGATCGCATCCGCACGCACGAGCAGCACACATCAGGAGCAGGAAAATGTCACAGGTCTCGGTCCACGTCACGCCTCCCGCGGGAGCGGAAGGCGGAGAATTGCTCGTCCTCGGGCACTCGCTGGGAACGTCCGCCGCCCTGTGGAACCACGCGCTTCCGCTCCTTCGCGAGCACTTCCGGGTGGCGCTGTGGGAACTCCCGGGACACGGGGAGGCCCCGGCGGTCTCGGGGGACTTCCTCATCGAGGACCTCACGGATGGGCTCGTCGCTCAGTTCGATGCCTGGCAGCAGCCGCGCTTCTTCTACGCCGGTCTGTCGATTGGAGGCTGCGTCGGACTCGACCTGGGACTGCGCTATCCCGATCGCGTCGCCGGTGCGGCGATCGTGTCGACGGGAGCGCGGGTCGACAGCCCCGAGTTCTGGGTGCAGCGCGCACAGACTGTGCGGGAGCAAGGTACCCAGGCGCTCGTCGAGCCGTCCCGGGGGCGCTGGTTCGCGGCGCCGACCGTCGCGCGGTACCCGGAGCGCGTGGAAGAGGTCCTCGGCATGCTCCGCGCCACCGATGACGAGAGCTACGCGGTGGCATCGTCCGCGCTCGCCGCCTTCGACGTCTCCGCTCATCTCTCCGAGATCACCGTGCCGATTCTCGCGGTCGCGGGAGCCGAGGACCAGGCGGTTCCGGAAGGTCGTTCGCAGGACATCGCCGATGGCGTCGTCCAGGGCGAGTTCGTGCGGATCGCCGACGCCGCGCACACCTCGCCCGTCGAGCAGCCCGATGCTGTTGCGGACACCCTGCGCCGATTCCTGCGCTGACGGATCCTTCCCGCGATGAAGATCCTCGTCCTTGTGAAAGAGGTTCCGGATACCTACGGCGACCGTCATCTCGCCGCCGAAACCGGGCTCGTGGACCGCGATGCGAGCGATGCCGTGCTCGATGAGAGCAGCGAGCGCGCTCTCGAGGTCGCCGTGTCCTACCGCGACGAGCACCCAGAGGGCACCGAGGTCGTCCTTCTCACCCTCGGGCCGGAGCGCGCCGAAGAGAGCCTGCGCAGGGGCCTCACCCTGGGGGCTGACTCCGCTGTGCACGTGGAGGGCGAAGGGCTCCGAGGTGCCGACCTCACGCTCACTGCCGAAGTGCTCGCGGCAGCCGCGCGCCGCATCGGATTCGACCTCGTGATCGCGGGAGATGCTTCCAGCGACGGCCGCGGCGGGGTCATTCCCGCGATGGTCGCCGAACTGCTGGATATCCCCGCGGCGACGGCGCTCTCCTCCGTCGTGCTGGAGGAGGGACGCGTCGGCGGTGTGCGCGCCACGGAGGACCGTGCCCTGCGCATCACGGCTCCGCTGCCCGCGCTCATCTCCGTCACGGAAGCGCTCCCGGAGGCCCGACTGGCGAACTTCCGCGCGATCATGGCAGCGAAGAAGAAGCCCTATGAGCGCCTGGACGTCGCCGAGCTCGGGATCGACCCCGAGGACTACTCGGTGCCGCGATCGATCATGATCCGCGTTGCCGAGGCGCCTCCGCGCACCGCGGGGACGAAGACCACCGATGACGGCGAGGCAGGAAACGTTCTCGCCGACTTCCTCCTGACGAATCGGCTGGTGTAGATCGTGACGGAGGAGACGATGATCGACGGCGCACCCGTTCTCGTGCTCGTGCCCGTGCAGGAGGACGGCCGACTCGGTGCCGCCGCCGGGAGTCTTCTCGCTGCCGCCGCGCGACTCGGGACCCCCGTCGCCGTCGTGGTCGCCGACCCCGCACATCTCGCCGATGCCGCCGCCGCGGCCGCGCAGCGGGGGGCACGGCGCGTCCTCACGGCGTCGGATGCGGGGGATCGGCTGCTCGTCCCCCAGGTGGACGCACTCGCCGCCGCATGGGAGCGGGTGCTCCCGGAGGCGGTCCTCATCGCGCACACCGTCGACGGCAGGGAGATCGCGGGACGTCTCGCCGCCCGACGGCGCGCGGCGCTCGTCGTCGACGCGGTCGCGCTCTTCCGCGATGAGGAAGGCATCGTCGCCCGGCACTCCGTATTCGGCGGCGCCTATGCCGTGGACTCTGCGGTGACCATCGGCCCCCTCGTCGTCACGCTCCGGCCCGGAGATGACGCCGCGCCGTCGGCGCAGGACGACGTGCAGCCGGAAAGCCTGGAGGTCGACGGAAGCGACGCAGCCGCGGCCGACATCGAGGGCTCCGAGGCCCGCACCGTCGACACGACGCGGCCCGATCTGCGCAAGGCACCGATCGTCGTTGCCGGAGGGCGCGGCCTCGGATCGCTCGAAGGGTTCGGGCTCGTCACGCAACTGGCCGATGCGCTGGGCGCCGCGATCGGCGCCTCGCGAGCGGCCGTCGACGCGGGATACGTCTCCGTTACCCAGCAGGTCGGGCAGACGGGGGCATCGGTGTCGCCGCGCCTGTATATCGCCCTCGGGATATCTGGCGCGATCCAGCATCGCGCGGGAATGCAGACCTCCGAGACGATCGTCGCGATCAACACGGATCCCGAGGCCCCCATCTTCGAGGTCGCCGACTTCGGCATCGTCGGCGATGTGTTCACCGTCGTTCCGCAGTTGCTCGCCGCGCTGGATGCACGGAACAGCGCGTGACAGCCGTCTTCTCCGGCCCCGTCCGCCGCGGCCTCCCTCGCGCTCCCGGCGGGGAGCCCTGGCCCCCTGTGGGCGAGCGCACGTCGGCACCGCCGACGGAGGAGGGTGCGCGCGTCATCGTCCTCCGCCGGGGCCTCCCTCGCGCTCCCGGAGGGGAGCCCTGGCCTCCCCTCCCCGCGACGGAGCTGCGCGGCGTGGAGGTGACGGGGACACCGGACGATGTCGCACCGGCGCCTGCGGATGAGCGCACGACGCCCGCGGCACCGGTTCCTCCCCGACCGACCGTGTGGCAGGGTGTGGCCCCTGCCCACCCCGCGCCGGAACACACCCGGCGGTGGGGACGCTTCACTCCCGGTCAGTGGATCGGCGGCGGTGCCGTCCTCCTCGTCATCGTTGCGCTCGCCGCGGCGATGGCGGTGGCGGGAACGCGCTGGCTGCTCAGCACCGCTGCGCTGCGGGATTTCGTTGCCATCTTCCCCGGCACCTCCGCACTCCCCGAGGGCGCGCCCGTGGGGTTGCCCGCCTGGGTGGGATGGCAGCACTTCTTCAACATGTTCTTCATGGCGCTCATCATCCGTTCCGGCATCCAGATCCGTCGGGGACCGCGCCCGCGACTGTTCTGGCGGTCGCGCCGCGGGGGCGAGCGCGCCCGTGCGATCAGCATCACGCTGTGGTTCCATCTCTCCCTCGATCTGCTGTGGGTGAGCAATGGGATCGTCTTTGTCCTCCTCCTCGTGCTCACCGGTCAGTGGATGCGGATCGTCCCCACCTCGTGGGACGTCCTGCCGAACGCGCTCAGCGCAGCCCTGCAGTACATCTCCCTCGACTGGCCCGTCGAGAACGGATGGGTGCACTACAACGCGCTGCAGCAGATCTTCTACTTCCTCACCGTGTTCGTCGCCGCCCCGCTCGCCGTGATCAGCGGGATGCGGATGTCGCCGCTGTGGCCGGAACGCTCGCAGGCGCTCAACCGGCTCGTCCCGCTCTCGCTCGCGCGGCGGCTGCACTTCCCGGTGATGCTCTACTTCGTCGGCTTCATCGTCGTGCACGTGTCCCTCGTTCTCGCCACCGGTGCCCTGCGCAACCTCACCCACATCTACCTGGCTCAGGGCTCCATCGATCCCGACGCCTTCGCCGACAACTGGGCGGGCTTCTGCATCTTCGTCGTCTCGATCCTCGCGATCATCGGGTCCTGGATCGCCGCGCGCCCCGCATTGCTCGCCCCGATCGCTCGGCTGTTCGGCACCGTCTCCGCTCGCTGACCCCTCTCCCTCCCTTCCTCCCTTCCTCCCTCCCGCATCTGCGCCAGTTTCCTGCAGATGGCCCACCGATTCGTGGCGCAGCCGCAGGAAACTGGCGCAGTTGTGCGGGGCGGGAGGGGGAAAGGTGCGGCTGCATCGCGGAAGTCGCCGACCCGGGAGCTTCGTTCCGAAACCTGTCCTCACCGTCATCCTTCCCGCGAAGGACGTGGCGCCCTTCCCCGGAACCACGCGGGAGACGCTGCTCCGGCCGTTCGACGGTCTCGCGGATGCGCGCAACGAGATCCTCGCCGCTGTGGAGGGGAAGTCGTTCTGCTTCCTCTACGGCGACGACTGGCTGCAGCCCGGCCGGCTTCCTGCGCTGCACGGGGCCGTGCACTATCTCGGAGCCGACGTCCTTCGCACCGATCACGTCATGGTCAACGGGTCGGAGCGCACGCTCGCCCGGGCCAACTGGTTTCTCGCCGCCGGAAACTCCGGAAGAACTTCGCCGAGACTTCGCCGAGACTCCGGCAATACCCCCGAGAGGAGCCCGGCGCGCGCCTGGGGTCAGAACGAGAACGAGAGCACGGCGGACGGGAGTAATCTGACGCGGTGACCGTCATCATCGCCTTCCTCGCCAATGTGCTCGTCGCGATCGCCAAGTCTGTGGCGGCGGCGATCACCTCCTCCGCGTCGATGATCGCCGAGGCCGCGCACTCCTGGGCGGACGCGGGCAACGAGATCTTCCTCCTTATCGCCGACCGCCGCGGCGCGAAGAAGAAGGATGAGACGCATCCGTTCGGCTACGGCCGCAGCGCCTTCGTCTGGTCGCTCATCGCCGCGTTCGGTCTCTTCACAGCGGGGTCGATCGTTTCCATCACGAACGGCATCCGCGAGCTGAGCGAGACGGGGCCCGTGGAGAGCCCGCTCGTCGCCTACATCGTCCTGGGCATCGCCTTCGTGCTGGAGGGATCGTCGTTCATCCAGGCGTACCTCACGTCGCGCCGGAAGGCGCTGAACTCCGGCGCCTCGACCTGGGATTACGTGCTCGACACGAGCGACACGACGTTGCGCGCCGTCTTCTTCGAGGATGCGACGGCGCTCATCGGGCTCCTCATCGCCGCATCCGGCATCGCGCTGCACCAGATCACGGGCGTCGCCGCCTGGGACGCCGTGGGCTCGATTGTGGTCGGTGTCCTCCTCGGCGTCGTCGCGACCGTGCTCATCAGCCGCAACGTGACCTTCCTCGTCGGGACGAGCGTGCCGCCGAGGGTGCGCGCCAGGGCGGGGCGCGCTCTCCTCGAATCGCCCGAGATCGATCGCATCACGTACCTGCACCTGGAGTACGTCGGCCCGAACCGTCTCTTCGTCGTCGCAGAGATCGACCTCGCGGGCGATGCGCAGGAGCACGACGTCGCCCGGCGGCTGCGCGAGGTGGAGCGCCAGATCGAGGCACACGAGATCGTCGAGGCCGTCGTGCTCTCCCTCTCGGTCGACGACGAACCGTCGATCGAGTTCGCGACGACCGCGTAGGCGGGCGCGTCGCATGGCCGCGATGAGCCGCGCTGAGGAATGCCCTCTTACTGTTGCGAATCCGGTCGATTCGCTTCGCATACGCGCGCCGCTGAGGGATCTGGAGACTCCCGGAGGAACCATCGAACTCACGCGTGACGCGCTGTGCCGGAAGAGAATGATGCGTCTGCGTGGGGCGTTACTTATTGTCAGCGACGACGGATGGTCAGGCTGGCCCAGGCGCCCGCGGCGAGCTCCGTGACAAGAGGTTCGTGTTCCGCGTTGTGGATGCGGATGTGTCGAGGACGGCGATCGAGGTTCGCGATGAGGACGATATCATCGTCGTCCCCCCTCGCCCCTAGCGCCCAGATGAGTCCATCGGGGCTGTCTCCAGTCAGGAGCGAACGCCCGGAG
>JAATFJ010000068.1 GCA_015655255.1 Actinomycetales bacterium
CGCTCGACGGCACGCGCGAGGGAACGGCCGCCCAGGGAGTGTCCGATGACGGCGTCCATCTCGACGGGGAGCGTCTCGACGAGGTCGTCCGCGAGATCCTTCGTCGTGTAGGACTGCGCGCGCGGACTCTTCCCGTGGCCGCGCTGGTCGACGATCGTCACGGTGTAGCCGAGCCCGGCGAGCCAGGGCACGAAGTCGAACCAAGTCTCCCCGCTGCCGGAGAGTCCGTGGACGAGTGCTGCCTGGCGGGGACCGTCACAGACGGTGCGGGTGAAAAGCTTCATCGTTCTCCTGAGGGTGTCGAAGGGGGCATGCGGAAAAAGAGCGTCATGGCAGCGTCACGGGGATGCGCGCGATCGACTCGGTGAACGTGTCCACGCGGGCGATCACCTCGATCTCCCCGTCGCCCGCGAGCGGGAGATCCAGCGGCACGGTGTGGTCGTCCGTCGCCGAGTCGCGCACCGCCTCCGCCTCCAGCGGGCCGAGATCGTGGGCGGGGAGGCTCGCCCGCACGGTGAGGGACTCGGGTTCCACCGCCGCGCCGCGATAGGTGAGCGAGAAGCGCAGCGTGTTCTCCCCCACGGCTGCGGGCTCCACGGTCCCCGTCGCGGAAAGCCCCTGCGCCTCGACCGCGAAGTCGGAGGGGGATGCCGCTTCCGCATGATGCGCATGCACAGGGCTGAGGTTCGTGAGAAAGCCCGTCACACCGAGCACGCCGACGGTGAGGATCGTGTAGGCCTCGGCTTCCACGGGCCCTTTCGCGATGCTCACGTGCGCGCTCGCTGCGCCGGCGCCGCCGAGAACGAGCGCTGTGGCGCCGAGGACTGCAGCGTCGGATCGGAGACCATCACGGAAAACCCACTTAGCTCTACATCATGTAGTAGTTAAGCTAGCGGGTTTTCCCCGCGCGGTCAAAGACCCCTCAGCGCGTGCTACGCACCCGCTGGATCCGGAGGCTGTTCGAGACGACAAGCACCGACGAGAGCGACATCGCGGCCGCCGCGATGAGCGGGTTGAGCAGGCCGGCCGCGGCGATCGGGATCGCGGCGACGTTGTACCCGAACGCCCATACGAGGTTCATGCGGATCGTACGCAGGGTCTTGCGCGAGATGGCGATGGCGTCCGGGATGACGTGCAGATCGTCGCGCACGAGGATGATGTCGGCCGCCTTGAGGGCGATATCGGTGCCGGAGACGAGGGCGAGGCCGAGATCCGCCGTCGCTAGCGCGACCGCATCGTTGATGCCGTCGCCGACCATCGCCACCCGCTCCCCCGCAGCCTGCAGCGCACGGACAACCTCGGCCTTCTCCGCGGGGGCCACCCCCGCGTGCACGCGGTCGATGCCCAGCTCCGCCGCGACGCGAGCGCCCGCCGCCGCGCTGTCCCCCGTGAGCAGCACGGGGGACAGCCGCTGGGCGCGGAGCGCGGCGACCGCCTCGGCCGCCCGCGGCTTGAGCGTGTCGCTCAGCGCGAGGGCGCCGATGAGCTGCCTGTCGCGGGCGAGGAGCGCGACGGTGTGCCCCTGGGCATCCGCCTCCGCGAGCGCTGCGGCCGCACCCTGCACGTCGACGCCCTCTCCGCGCAGCAGCGCCGCGTTGCCGATGAGGACGTCCCGCCCGCCCAGTCGTGCGCGTGCGCCGAGACCGGGGAGTGCGACGAAGTCTGCCACGGCGTCGAGGTCGGTGATGTGCTGCGCCGCCGCCTCCTGAATGGCACGCGCGATCGCATGCTCCGAGCCCTGCTCGATCGAGGCGGCAAGTCGCCAGAGCTCCGCCTCCGGAATCCCATAGGCCGTGACGGTGGCGACCGACATGCGCCCCGTCGTGAGCGTTCCCGTCTTGTCGAGCACGACGGTCGTGATCGTCCCGGACGCCTCCAGCGCGTCATGCCACTTGATGAGGATGCCGAGCGTCGCCGCCCGTCCGATCCCCACCATGAGCGCCGTGGGCGTGGCAAGGCCCAGTGCGCACGGGCACGCGATGATGAGCACACTGATCCCGATGCCGATCGCCTGCGACAGC
>JAATFJ010000194.1 GCA_015655255.1 Actinomycetales bacterium
GGACGGCGTGGGCACCAAGGTCGCCATCGCGCAGGCCATCGACAAGCACGACACGATCGGCCAGGATCTTGTCGGCATGGTCGTCGACGACATCGTCGTCGTGGGGGCGAAGCCGCTCTTCATGACCGACTACATCGCGTGCGGCAAGGTCTTCCCCGAGCGCATCGCCGACATCGTCCGTGGCATCGCCGAGGCGTGCCGTGAGACGGGCACGGCTCTCGTCGGCGGGGAGACGGCGGAGCATCCCGGGCTCCTCGCCCCCGACGACTACGACGTCGCGGGGGCAGCGACGGGCGTCGTCGAGGCGGATGCCGTGCTCGGCGCGGAACGCGTGGAGAACGGCGATATCGTCCTCGCTCTCGGGTCCAGCGGCCTGCACTCCAACGGCTATTCACTCGTCCGCCATATCCTCTCCTCCGCCGGTATCGGCTACGACGATGCGGCGGTCGACCTCGGCACGACCTGGGGGGAGGCGCTCCTCGAACCCACACGCCTCTACACGCGTCCGCTGCTGCGCCTCATCACGGCCCTCGGCCCCTCGACGATCTCCGGAACGGGCGGCGTGCACGCGCTTAGTCACGTCACGGGTGGTGGCATCGCGGCGAACCTCGCGCGCGTCCTCCCGCGGGGCAGCTGGGCGGAGGTCGATCGCTCGACCTGGTCGCCGAGTCCCGTGTTCCGCGTCCTCGGCGATATCGCCGGCTCGACGCTGGAGCAGACGGAGGGCACGTGGAACCTCGGCATCGGCTTCCTCGCCGTCATCGACGCGGCCAAGAAGGACCAGGCGATCACGGCGCTCGCCGAAGAGGGCATTCCTGCGTGGCAGGTGGCGACGGTGCGCACCGATGCGCTTCCCGGGGGGGAATTCGAACAGGGCGCCAAAGGCGTCGATGGTGGTGCGGTGCGCCTCGTGGGCGCCTATGCGGATGGAGTGAATTAACCCCCTATGTGCGGCATTGTCGGAATGGTCGGGAACGCCCCGGTCAACCAGGACATCTACGACGCTCTTCTCCTTCTCCAGCACCGCGGGCAGGACGCTACGGGCATCGCCACGGCGGAACCCCACGGCGTCATGCATATGGCCAAGGCGCAGGGCATGGTCCGCGAAGCCTTTCGCACGCGCGATATGCGCACTCTGCTGGGGAACGTCGGCCTTGGTCACGTGCGCTACGCGACGAAGGGCACGGCATCGAGCGAGGAGGAGGCCCAGCCGTTCTACGTGAATGCGCCCTACGGCATCATCCTCATCCACAACGGCAACCTCACCAACACGCGTGAGCTCACCGCCGATATGGCCCACCGCGACCGCCGTCACCTCAACTCCTCCTCCGACACCGAGCTGCTGCTCAACGTCCTCGCGGGTGAGCTGCAGGAGACGACCTCCTCCGTCGACCTGGATGCGGGACGGATCTTCGATGCCGTCTCCCGCACACATGAGCGCATCGAGGGCGCCTACGCCGTCATCGCCGTCATCGCCGGCTACGGCCTCCTCGCTTTCCGCGATCCCTTCGGCATCCGCCCCCTCATCCTCGGCCGCCGCCGGGCAGGTGGCCCCGCCGGCGAGCGCACCGCCGACGAATGGGTCGTCACGAGCGAATCGCTCGTGCTGGAGAACGGCGACTACGAGATCGTCCGCGACGTCGAGCCCGGCGAGGCGATCTTCATCACCAACGAGGGCGAGCTGTTCAGCAGACAGTGCGCGCAGAACCCCGTCCTCACCCCCTGCGCTTTCGAGTACGTCTACCTCGCCCGGCCTGACTCCGTGATGAACGGCATCTCCGTCTACTAGTCGCGGCTGCGCATGGGGGACCGGCTTGCCGACACGATCGCGAAGCACGTCCCACTCGAGAAGATCGATGTCGTCATGCCCATCCCGGACTCCTCGCGCCCCGCCGCGATGCAGGTCGCCCGCAAGCTCGGTATCGAGTACCGCGAGGGCTTCTACAAGAACCGCTACATCGGCCGTACCTTCATCATGCCCGGCCAGGCCGTGCGTAAGAAGAGCGTGCGCCAGAAGCTCAACGCCATGTCGGCGGAGTTCCGCGGCAAGAACGTCCTTCTCATCGACGACTCCATCGTGCGCGGCACGACGAGTCAGCAGATCATCCAGATGGCGCGCGATGCCGGCGCGCTCTCGGTGACCTTCGCCTCCGCTGCTCCGCCCATCCGGCACCCGCACGTCTACGGCATCAACATGCCGTCCCGGCAGGAGCTCGTCGCCTACGGCCGCACGATCCCGGAGATCGCGGAGGAGCTGGGCTGCGACCACCTCGTCTACCAGGAGGTCGAGGACCTCAAGGCCGCGATCACCGAGGGGTCCGACGTCAGTGACCTCGATATGAGCTGCTTCGACGGCCGGTACATCACCGGCACAGTCACCGAGGAGTACCTCGCCTGGGTGGAAGGCACGCAATCGTCGTGATCCTCCCGCACCTGCCCGTCAACGGAGACGGGGAGCCATGAACGCGGCGCCGCTGTGGCGGGGCCGCGCTCTCGCCGTGCTGGGGATCGTGCTGTGCGCGTTCTCGCTGCGGTCGGCGGTGGCGTCCTTCTCGCCGCTCATCGACCATGTCGCCGCGGAGTTCCCTCTCCCCGCCGTCGTGCTCGGGCTCATCGGGGCGGCGCCACCCGCGTGTTACGCCGTCTTCGGACTGCTGACCCCGCTCCTCGAGCGGCGTCTCGGGCTGGAACTGCTCACCGTGCTCGCGCTGGGGGCGACGGTGCTCGGCACGGCGCTGCGCGCGGTCTCGGGCGATGCGCTGTCGCTGCTGGGCGCGACGATGGTCATCTTCGCGGGCGTCGGGGTGGGGAACATCCTGCTGCCGCCACTGGTGAAGACCTACCTTCCCGACCGCATCGGCACGATGATGACGGTGTACTCGACGGTCATGGCTGTCGCGACGTTCCTCCCGCCGATCTTCGCCGTCCCCGTCGCCGATGCGGCGGGGTGGCGCGGGTCGCTCTCGATGTGGGGTGTGTTCTCCGCGGCGGGGGTGATCCCCTGGATCGTGCTGTTCTGGCGGGGGAGAAGGTCGTCGCCTGCCGGCGGTGCGGCGGGCGAGGCGCCGCGTGGCGACGCTCGATGGACCTTCCGCCGCCTCGCCCGTCTCCCGCTCGCCTGGGCGATCGCCGTCGTCCTCATGACCTCGGCGATCTTCGCCTACGTCTCCTTCGCATGGCTGCCGACGATCATGGTCGATCGCGCGGGGGTGTCCGCGGCGGCGGGCGGCGCACTGCTCTCGCTCTTCTCGGCCCTCGCGCTGCCCTGCTCGCTGCTCGTCCCCGTGCTCGTCGTGCGCTTTCAGGCGACCCGACCGCTGTATTGGTTCGGCGTGCTGTGCGGGCTGGCGGGGGTCGCAGGGCTGCTCTGGGCACCCGAGCCCTCGCTGCTCTGGCTCTGGGTGACGCTCTTCGGCCTCACCGGGGCGCTGTTCCCGCTCGCGCTCGTGCTCATCAGCGTGCGCGCGGGCACGCCGGAGAGCGCCGTGGCGTTGAGCGGCTTCGTCCAGAGCGTCGCCTACATCTGCACCGCGGCGTTTCCCCTGCTCATCGGCGTGCTGCACGACGCGACCGGATCGTGGACCCTTCCGCTGTGCGTGCTCGCGGGGGTGCTCATCGCATCGATGCCCGCCGGGCTCATCGCCGGACGGCGGCGCACGATCGAGGAGGAGGCGGAGCGTGCCGCGTGACCGAGGTCAGGCTCGTTCGAGCTCGTCCTCGTCTTCGTCGGCATACTCGTCTGCCCACTTGTCGACGTACGCGTCTTCGTCGGAACTCGGATGACCGAGCTCACGCTCCAGCGCCGCGTAGTTCACCTCAGGGCTGTATGCCTTGAGTTCGCGGGCGATCTTTGTGTGTTTCGCCTTCTGACGGCCACGCCCCATGCGCGAGACCCCCTAACGAGTTGAGCTGCGGGCACTGCCAGGCCCGACGCATTCACGACACCGGCTCAAAGCCGGTAAGAGTAGCATTCAGAATAGCACGCGGGCCAGGCCCCCTGGCCTGCGAGTGCAGGCGAAGGGAAGGAATCTCATGGCTGACGCCACCGATGCACCGTCGGAGGAAAACACTCAGAACGAGGAGCTCCACGGGGCGGTGATCACGGGGATCCAGCCGGACGAGGAGCCCCGGGTTCTGCTGGAGGCGGCGCGGTACGCGCGACTGCTCGGCGCCCCCCTCGTCGTCGCCCACGTCGACGTCACCCGCTTCGTGACCTACGAGGATCCCGACGGCTACGTCCACTCCGCTCCCATCGATGTGGATCTCGAGGTCGGCAACGCCGAGTTCGATCAGGTGGAGGCGTTCGCGGCGAAGGTCCTCGCCGACAGCGGCGTCACCTGGACGGCGCGACAGCTCGTGGGCGATCCCGCGCTCGCGCTCAAGCACCTCGGCAATAAGCTCGACGCCCAGCTCATCGTCGTCGGCACGCGCAAGCGCGGCATCGGCGAGTCGATCCGCGAGTTCTTCACGGGATCGGTCGCCGCACGGCTCACGCACCGTCAGCACCGCTCCGTGCTCGTCGTGCCGCTCGATGTGGCGGCGGTCGACGACGAGCACGAGATCTGGGAGGAGTGACCGCTCCTCCCGCGGCCTCAGGGCGTCGGGGGGAGGGAACGGATGGCCTCGTTCGCCGCGGCGTCGAGAGCCGACTCCAGCGCGGTCACGACCGAGGCGGGCAGCGTTCCTCCGCGGGTGACGTGCGTGCGCAGTGCGGTGCGCACGCGACCGCGGAAGTCGGTGAGGACCGCGTCGGCGCAGCGCAGTTCTTCTCGGCTCGCTGCACGGTCGTCGGCGCCCGCCGCACGATCATCGTCGACGCGCAGGGGAGTCGGATAGGCGATTTCCGGGCGCGTGCCATTCGGCGGGGAGCCTTCCGGATGGGAGTCGTTCGAGCCGGGGCCGTTCGGGCCGGGGTTGTTCGTGTGCTGACCGCTCGCGAGCGGACCGTCCCCGTCCGCGGGCGTGCGGTCCGGACCTCGTCCGCCGGAACGCGGGTCATCTGCGCGTGCGCCACCCGGACGTCCGTCGCCGCTCGCGTGTGAGGACGAGCCCCGCTTCGCTGCCGTGCGCGTCTCCTGCGCGGCGGCCGCAAGATCTGCGCGCAGGCTCTTCATGGCGTCCTGCACGCTCTGCCGCACCTCCGTGGCGATGAGGCGCACGGAGTCGGCGAGCCCCGACTCGATGCCGGCGAGGTCCCCTTCGCGCTCTTGCAACTCCGCGCGGCCGGCGTCGGTGATGGCATACACCGTCGTGCGGCCGTCGACGGTCTTCGTCACGAGCCCTTCTTCTTCGAGCTTCGCGAGGCGCGGGTAGATCGTGCCCGCGCTGGGTGTGTAGGTGCCGCCGGTGCGGTCGGTGAGCGCCTGGATGATGCCGTAGCCGTGCTGCGGGGACTCGTCCAGGAGCGCGAGGAGGTAGAGGCGCAGATCACCGTGCGAGAAGACGGCGGGGCTCATGATTCCCACTCCGCGTCATCGGCCGCCGTCGCCACGGCCGGGCGCAGCACGGTGATGTCGCCGGATACGGAGTTGATGCGGACGTCGGCGAAGGCCCCCGCGAGCTCCCCCGTGGAGGAGGCGAAGGAAGTCGGGCCCGAGGAACTGCGCACGCTGCCGTCGACGAGGACGCGTCCGCTCATCGATCGGATGACGTAGTTGGCGGGCAGGGTCTCAACGAGACGGACGGTGCTCGCCCCGGCGACGGTGTTGAGTGTGAGCGAGTCCGGGCTTCCCGCCGCGTCGACCCAGATGCCTCCGGAAACCGTGTCGGCGGTGACCTTGCGCAGCGAGCCGGTGAGGGAGACATCGCCGGAGACGCTGTTGGCGACGACGGCTCCGGCGAGCCCGCGCACCTGCATATCGCCCGAGACGGCATTGACGGTGAGGTCCCCCGTATGGGTGTCGACGATGAGCTCGCCCGAGACGGTGTTGAGCTTCGCGTTGCCGCGCAGGCCCGAGACGAGGGCCCCCGCGCTCACAACGCCGAGGGTGAGGGCGATGTCGCGTGGCACGGCGATGCTCACCTCCGCCTGCGGGCCACCGGAGCCGAAGTTACGGAACACCTCGAGGAAGTTGTCCCAGCCGAGTTGCGGGTGATCGATGTCGATCAGGCCGTCACCGGCGTGGATGCGGAGGTCCTTCACGGTGACGCCGTGGACTTCGATGCGGATGCCGGGATCGTCGTGCGCGACGATGTCCACCTGCCCGCCGACGAGACTCACCTTGAGCTTCGTGGCCTGGGCGATGTCGATGACGCGTTCCTCTCCCGGGGCGATGAGCCACTTCTCGGGCATGTCTTCTTCTCCTCGGTCTTTTCTGGCGACAGGCGATATCGAGATATATCGCGTTAGCCGAGGGTAACACGATATATCGCGTTTCGCATCTCTCTCGGTCCTCGCTCATCCATCTCTCACCCACCACTCACTCACCCACCACTCACCCTTGCGGCGCTCGCCCTTTCGCCGAGCCGCCCACAACGCATCGAGCCACCCACGAAATTCTGCAAATGCGTGGGTGGCTCGGCGTGTGGTGGGTGGCTCGGCGGGGAGGGATTCGGGATGAGGAAGGACGAAGGTGCAGGGAAGGGAGGAGGTGTGGCGCGTGTCGGGCGCGCGAGGGTCAGGGGACGGCGACTCGTGCGTCGAGGCCGGGGAGGATGTCTCGCACGGCGAGCTCGATGCGGCCGTAGGTCTCCGGGTTGAGGAGTGTCGTGCGGTCGAAGTCCCCGGAACTCGCGTAGATGCCGAGCGGTGCCGTCGCGGCCTGGAAGAAGCCGAAGAGCGGGCGCAACTCGTGCTCGATGACGAGGGCGTGCCGGTCGCTGCCTCCTGTAGCGACGAGGAGGACGGGCTTGGCGGCGAGCGAGTACTGTCCGAGGAAGTCGACGAAGTGCTTGAACAGGCCCGAGTAGGACGCACGGAAGACGGGGCTCCCGGCAACGACGAGGTCGGCGTTCTCCACCGCCTCGAGGTGGGCGACGACGTCGGGCGTGAGGTCGTCGCGGTCGAGGGCCCCGGTGAACCCGGGACCGAGATCGGCGACCTCGACGCGGTGGACCTCGGTCTCGCGTTGGCGGGACACCTCATCGACCATGAGCTCGATGAGGGCGCCCGTCTTGCTTGGCGAACTGTAGCTACCATTGATCGTGGCGATCCGGAGGGGGCGGCTCATGCGCGGTCCTTCGCTGCGTCCGCCGCTGCCCCGAACGCGGAGGTGCGGGGAGCAGAGACGCCCAGTGCCTTGCGGACGGCAGGGAGCACCTCGGTACCGAGGAGCTCGATGGCCTCGAGCGACTCCTTTTGTGGGCTGTTCCCAAAGCCCAACTGCATGATGTAGCGCTCATGCCCGTATGCCTCGTGCTGGCGGAGGATCTTGTCCGTGATCTCCGCGGGGCTGCCGACGAAAAGGGCGCCCATGGGGGAGGCGGATGCCTCATATGCGCGTCGCGGCATGAGCTGGCCCTGGCCGCGCTGATGGAAGTTCTCTTTCATGCCCGCAGCGAAATACGGGTAGGAGATGTCGAGCGCCGCCTGGCTCGTCTTCGCGACGAAGCCCGGGCCGTTGACACTCACACGGAGCTGTTCCGCGGGGACACCGTTCTGCTCTCCTGCCGCGTGGTATGCCTCGACGAAGGGCTGGAAGCCGTCGACGCGACCGCCGAGGATCCCCAGCGCCATGGGCAGGCCGCGGGTGGCGGCACGGATGACAGAGGCGGGCGTGCCGCCGACGGCGACCCACAGTGGGATCTTCCGATCCCGGTAGGGCCGCGGGGAGATGTGCTGATTCTCCAGTGAGGGGCGCAGGTGCCCCGACCAGGTGATCGGGTCCTCCGCCTGGATGCGGGTGAGGAGGTCGAGCTTCTCCTCAAAGAGGTCGCCGTAGCCCGCGAGATCGTAGCCGAAGAGGGGGAAGGACTCGATGTACGAACCGCGTCCGACGATCATCTCCGCGCGTCCTCCGGAGAGGTTGTCGAGCGTCGACATCTGCTCGAAGACGCGCACGGGGTCGTCGGAGCTCAGCACGGTCACCGCGGTGGTGAGGTGGATGCGCGAGGTGCGCGCCGCCATCGCGGCGAGGAGCATCGGGGGTGCGGAGATCGCGAAGTCGGGACGGTGGTGCTCGCCCACGCCGAAGACGCTGATCCCGGCCTGATCGGCGACCTCGGCCTGCTCGATGAGCTGTGCGAGGCGCTGCGCGGGACTCACCGTCGCACCCGTGTGCGGGTCGGGGGTGAGCTCGCCGAAGTGATAGACACCGATATCGAAGGTCACTGTTCCTGCTTCTTTCTCTGTTGCTGTCGGGGGGAAGTCTGTCGGGGTGCCGGGCTCAGGAGGCGCGGTGGGCGCTCTCCGGCACCCAGGTGGCGCTCCACGCCGTGAGGCTGTCGAGTGCGGGGAGAAGAGCTTCGCCCTTCTCGGTGAGCGCATAGGTGCCGCGGCGTGAGGGCTCGCGGGCGATGAGGCCACAGCCGAGTAGCTCGCCGATGCGAGTGGTGAGCACGGCATCGCTGATCCCGACGACGCCCGTCTTGAGATCGACGAAGCGGAGCGGGCCATCGCGGAGCACCTGGATGAGGGCGCCGTTCCACCGTTTCCCGATGATCTCCATGGCGGTGAGGAAGGGGGCGCACAGGCCCTCGTTCGGGCGGTGCAGGGTCGTGATCTCGTCACTCATAAAAACAGAGTAACACTTACTCTGGAAAACAGAGTGCGTGTCCTCTGTTCTTCCGTGCTACCGCTGCTCCTCCCCTCCTCCGCAGCCCCTCCTCCGCAGCCCCTCCTCCGCAGCCCCTCCTCCCCTCCTTATTCCGCCGAGCCACGCACGTCCTACCGAGCGGCCCACGTATTCACGCAGTTACGTGAGTGGCTTGGCGAGACATGGGTGGATCGTCGGGAGAGGGGCGGGGCTATAGTGACCTCGTGAATCTCCGTCGGCTGCTGCTCGTCGCGCTCGGCGGTGCGCTGGGGAGCGCGGCGCGGTTAGGGACGAGCCTGTCGCTCCCCGACATCGCGGGCATCCCGGTTGCGACGCTCGCGGTGAACATCGTGGGCGCCTTTCTCATGGGTGTGCTCGCCGCGCGGATCCCCGGATCCTCCGACCTGCGGGTTTTCCTCGGCACTGGGATCCTCGGCGGGTTCACGACGTACAGCGCCTTCGCCGAGGGGGCGGTCGCGATGACGCAGCCCGTCCTCGCCCTGGGCTATGTGCTCGTGAGCCTCGTGGGCGGTATTGCCGCGGCAGCACTCGGCCTCCTGCTGGCGGGTGGCGCGCCGCCGCGGACGACACCGGGGGAGGAACGTTGAGTCCTTTCCTCTTCCTCGCCGCGTCTCTCGCGGGCGGCATCGGCGCGTCCCTCCGCTACGTGGTCGACATCGGCGTCATGCGACTCACGGGAAACCGCTTCCCCTGGGGCATCGTCGTCGTGAACATCACGGGATGCTTCGGGCTCGGATTCGTCGTCGCGGCACTGCCCTCGGCGGCCTTCGTGCTGGGATCCGGCCTGCTGGGCGGATACACGACTTTCAGCACGGCGATGCTGGACGCGCTTATCCTCTGGCGCGAGGAGCGTCGCCCCATCGCGATCGCTCATCTCTTCGGCACCTTGCTCGCCTGCGCGGTCGCGGCCCTCCTCGGCCTGTCGCTGGGAACGATCCTCTGACTTTCGTCCCTGATGAGTAACCACCCCGAGCGCAATCCGGGCTCCCAGCTTCCTGTCTCCTTGCCATGAAATACTGAGCCGGCACACCGCAGCGCCCCCTCAGAGAGATCAGCCTTGTCGAAACTCGCCGTTCTCAGCCTCCGCAATCGTGCCCTCATCGCCCTCGTGACCATCGTCGCGGCGCTCTTCGGCGGCCTCGCGCTCACGAACCTCAAGCAGGAGCTCATTCCTTCGCTCGAGCTCCCCGCTCTCATGGTCATGACGACCTACTCCGGCGCCTCACCCGAAGTCGTCGAGAATGACGTCTCCACGCCCATCGAGACGGCCATCCAGGCTGTCCCCGATCTCGAATCGACCACGGCGACGAGCACGACGAACGCCTCGATCGTGCAGGCGACGTTCGCGTATGGCTCCAATCTCGCCACCGCAGAGCAGAAGATGCAGCAGGCGATCGACCGCATCTCCTCGCAGCTGCCAGACGATATCGACCCGCAGGTGCTCGCCCTGTCGCTCGACGATCTCCCGGTCATCCAGGTGGCGGTCACCGGATTCGACGACCCGCAGGCGGCGCAGGCCGATCTGGAGAACATCGCTGTCCCCGCCCTGGAAGACCTCGACGGCGTCGGTGCCGCGGCGATCGTCGGCGGCGCGGCGCGGCGCAGCGCATCACAATCACACCCGATGCGGCGGCGCTCGTCGAACGGGGCCTCACGACGCAGGCGATCTCCGATGCGCTGCAGCAGAATGGCACGCTCTTCCCCGGCGGTGACATCACCGAGGACGGCCAGACCTTCACGGTGCAGACGGGGGAGAAGATCGGCTCCGTCGATGAGATCGCCGCCCTCCCGCTCGTCGGCTCCGCAGCGACGATAGACGACGTCGCCGATGTCGCCCTCGGCACCGATCCGGTCACGTCCGTCTCCCGAGTGAACGGCGAGACGGCGATCTCGCTCTCGATCACGAAGCTGCCCTCCGCGAACACCGTTGAGGTCTCGCAGGCCGTCATCGACGCCATCGCTAACCTGAAGGAGTCCTTGCCGGAGCTGACTTTCACGGTCGTCTTCGACCAGGCGCCGTTCATCACACAGTCGATCGAGTCGCTCGCCACCGAGGGACTGCTGGGCCTCGCCTTCGCGGTGATCGTCATCCTCGTCTTCCTGCTCTCGATCCGCTCCACGCTCGTCACGGCGATCTCGATCCCCACGAGCGTGCTCATCACCTTCATCGGGCTGCAGGCCTTTGGATACTCCCTCAACGTTCTGACCCTCGGCGCGCTCACGATCGCGATCGGGCGCGTCGTGGACGACTCCATCGTCGTCATAGAGAACATCAAACGGCACTACGTCGAGGGGGCGGATAAGGGGAACGCGATCCGCCTCGCCGTGAAAGAGGTCGCGGGTGCGGTCACGGCGTCGACGATCACGACGGTCGCGGTGTTCCTGCCCATCGTCTTCGTGGGCGATATGGTCGGCGAGCTGTTCCGGCCGTTCGCGATGACCGTGGCGATCGCGATGGTTGCCTCGCTCCTCGTCGCCCTCACGATCGTTCCTGTGCTCGCCTACTGGTTCCTGAAGCCGGGAAAGCCGCTTCTTGATGAGAACGGCAAGGCTATCGAACCGGAGGATCCCGCCGCGCCGCCGACGCCGCTGCAGCGGCTGTATCGTCCGCTGCTCGGCTGGACGCTGCGGCATTCCGGCGTTACCGTCGCTGCCGCGCTCGTCGTGCTCGTGGGGACGGTCGCGCTCGCACCGCTCATGAAGATCAACTTCCTCGCTGATTCCGGGCAGAACACGATGACGGTGACGCAGACGCTCGGGTCCACGGCGAGCCTGGAGACCAAGGATGCGGCGGCTGCCGTCGTCGAGGATGCGCTGGAAGGCATCGACGGCATCGAGAACGTGCAGGTCTCGATCGGGTCGAGCGGTTCCGCCCTGCGCGATGCCTTCGAGGGTGGCGCAGGGACGACGTTCTCGATCATGACCGATGCGGACGCCGATCAGGAGGTGCTTCGCGCGCGTGTGCAGGATGCGGTCGAAGGGCTGCAGGACGTCGGCGAGGTGACCGTCGCGGCCTCGGCGGGATTCGGATCCAGTGATATCGAGATCGCGGTGAGCGCGCCGAGCGCCGATGTGCTCTCGGCGGCGACGAGCGCACTGGAGGAGGAACTCGACGGGCGCGCCGGCGTCGGCGAGATCACCGACAACCTTTCGGCCTCGCAGCCCTACATCGCCGTCGCAGTGGATCGCGCGAAGGCGGCCGAGCAGGGACTCTCCGAGGCCGCGGTCGGGGCGATCGTGTCGAACACGATGCGTCCCCAGCAGCTCGGTTCCGTGGAGATCGACGACACCGCCCTCACCGTGTACCTCGTCGCGCCCGAGCCGCCGACGACGGTCGAGGCGCTGCGTGCGCTGACGATCCCCACGCCGCTCGGCGTCGTCGCGCTCGCGGATATCGCCACCGTCGAGCAGCGCGAGGGACCGACCTCCATCACGACCGAACAGGGCCAGCGCACGGCGACCATCACGGTGCCCGCGGCGAGCGATGACCTCACCGCGGGGACCACCGCGGTGAACGAGGCGCTCGCTGCGGCCGAGCTCCCCGACGGCGCGACGGCGAAGGTCGGCGGCGTCGCGGCGGATCAGCAGGACGCCTTCTCCCAGCTGGGACTGGCGATGCTCGCGGCAATCCTCATCGTCTACGTCGTCATGGTCGCGACCTTCAAGTCGCTCCGCCAACCGCTCCTTTTGCTCGTCTCCGTGCCCTTCGCGGCCACGGGTGCGATCCTCCTGCAGGTCGTCACGGGCGTTCCGCTCGGTGTCGCCTCGCTCATCGGCGTGCTCATGCTCATCGGCATCGTCGTCACGAACGCCATCGTGCTCATCGACCTCGTGAACCAGTACCGCGAGAAGGGACTCTCTGCCCACGATGCGGTGCTCGCGGGAGGGGAGAAGCGCCTCCGTCCCATCCTCATGACGGCGCTCGCGACGATCTTCGCGCTCACGCCCATGGCACTGGGGATCACGGGGCATGGCGGGTTCATCTCCCAGCCGCTCGCGATCGTCGTCATCGGCGGGCTCGTCTCCTCGACGGTGCTCACGCTCATCGTGCTGCCCACGCTCTACAACCTCGTGGAGGGAGCGAAGGAACGCCGTGCGGCGCGGCGGGGCAAGACGCCCGCACCTCCCATCGAGACGCCGCCCGCGGAGCCCGCGCGCACCCTCACGCGCAAGGAACTGCGCGAGCGGGCGGCGGACGCGGCGGGGGAGTGATGAGGATGCGCACCTTCATTTGACCGCGCACATTACGGAGCATTACACTAGGGCAGGTGTGTGCACGTCTTGGCGTGCCTACACATTGGGCGTCGGGCACCAGGTCCGGTCCGCCCCCACGGCATACCCGTCACTGCAAGGCGCAGGGATTCCTCTGCGCTGGCGGGTCATGATGTGAAACCCATCACGCTGTCACCGTGCAGCATTATGAGGAGAGAACGTGCCAACTATTCAGCAGTTGGTTCGCAAGGGACGTAGCCCCAAGGTCTCAAAGACCAAGGCGCCCGCCCTGAAGTCGAACCCGCAGCAGGCCGGGGTATGCACCCGCGTCTACACCACCACCCCGAAGAAGCCGAACTCGGCGATGCGCAAGGTCGCTCGTGTGAAGCTCCGCAACGGTACCGAGGTCACCGCGTACATCCCCGGTGAGGGCCACAACCTGCAGGAGCACTCGCTCGTGCTCGTCCGCGGTGGTCGAGTGAAGGACCTCCCCGGTGTGCGTTACAAGATCGTCCGTGGAGCCCTGGACACCCAGGCCGTCAAGAACCGTAAGCAGGCTCGCAGCCGCTACGGTGCGAAGAAGGGCTGAGACCGATGCCTCGTAAAGGACCAGCACCCAAGCGCCCCGTCGTCAATGACCCGGTATACGGCGCCCCCATCGTCACGTCGCTCGTGAACAAGATCCTCGTCGACGGCAAGAAGTCCCTCGCCGAGTCGATCGTCTACGGCGCCCTCCGTGGTGTCGAGACGAAGAGCGGACAGGACGCCGTCGCCACCCTCAAGAAGGCGCTCGACAACGTGCGCCCCAC
>JAATFJ010000282.1 GCA_015655255.1 Actinomycetales bacterium
AAGCTCGACCTGTAGGCGGAGGAAATAAGGGAAGAACTCGAGAAGGCGCAGGCGAGCGCACGAAAATCACTCCGCTGGCTGCGGCCGCGACGGTCGACAACAATCCGGTTCTCAGTATCTCGATCTTTGCGGCATTCATCGCCGTCACTCTCTTCATCGTCATCCGCGCGAGCAGGAACAACAAAACTGCAGCGGACTATTATGCGGCCGGGCGTTCCTTCACCGGCCCGCAGAACGGTTTCGCGATCGCGGGGGACTACCTCTCCGCTGCCTCCTTCCTCGGGATCTGCGGGGCGATCGTCGTGAACGGCTACGACGGCTTCCTCTACTCCATCGGATTCCTCGTGGCCTGGCTCGTCGCCCTGCTGCTCGTCGCCGAGCTCATGCGCAACACGGGCAAGTTCAGGATGGCCGATGTGCTCTCGTTCCGGCTGAAGCAGCGCCCCGTGCGCATGGCCGCGGCGATCACGACCCTCGCCGTGCGCTTCTTCTACCTCCTCGCACAGATGGCGGGGGCGGGCGGCCTCGTCTCTCTCCTCCTCGGCATCGAGGGGCGCGGGGGCAGTCGATCGTCATCGCCGTCGTCGGTGTCCTCATGATCGTCTACGTCCTCATCGGCGGCATGAAGGGGACGACCTGGGTGCAGATCGTCAAGGCCGTGCTCCTCATCGCCGGTGCCTTCGCGATTACGATCTGGGTGCGTGCCCTCAACGGCTTCACCCTCAACACCCTCCTGGAGAGCGCCGTCGCCGTCTCGGCGAAGGGCGATGCGATCCTCGCTCCCGGGCTGCAATACGGCGCGAACCCGTGGGACTTCCTCTCCCTGGGCATGGCGCTCGTACTCGGCACCGCGGGGCTCCCGCATGTGCTCATGCGCTTCCACACCGTGCCCACGGCGAAGGAGGCGCGTCGCTTCGTGGTCTGGGCGATCTGGCTCATCGGCGGTTTCTACCTGCTCACCCTCGTGCTCCGCTACGGGGCCGGCGCGCTCGTGGCCCCGGAGACGATCGCTGCGGCACCCGGCGGGGTCAACTCCGCCGCACCACTACTTGCCGTGCACCTGGGAGGACCGATCCTGCTGGGCTTCATCTCCGCTGTCGCCTTCGCGACGATCCTCGCCGTCGTGGCGGTGCTCACGATCACCGCGGCGGCGTCCTTCACGCATGACAGCTACCAACGTTATCCAGAAGAACAAGAAGACGGTGACGGGGGAGCCCGTGGCGGACGATCCCGACGGCGAGGTGAAGGTCGCGCGACGGACGGTCGTCGTCATCGGCATCGTCACGATCATCGCGGGCATCGGCGCGCAGGGGCAGAACGTCGCCTTCCTCGTCGCGCTCGCCTTCGCGGTGGCCGCCTCGGCGAATCTCCCGACCATCCTCTACTCGCTGTTCTGGCGCCGGTTCACCACGCGCGGCGCGGTGTGGAGCATGTACGGCGGACTGGGATCGGCGATCGTGCTCATCGTCCTCTCGCCCGTGTTCTCGGGAAGCGAGACGTCAATGATCCCGGGGATAGACATCGCGGTCTGGCCGCTCAACAATCCCGAAATCGTCTCCATCCCGCTCGGCTTCCTGCTCGGGTGGTTGGGGACGATCACGAGCTGGTCCGCGGAGTCGCGCGCGCTCGCCGCAGAGATGGAGGTGCGTTCGCTCACCGGCTTCGGCGCGGAGAAAGCCGTCGAACACTGACGGGTCACCGGGGTGAGGGAAAGGACGGAGGGCGGTGTCGGCGGCCTACACGCCGGCACCACCCTCCGTGGCTTCGCGGCCGCTCATCGCCGAGGCGGGGAGAGCGCGGCGCGCGCCTCCAGCTCCAGCAGGTAGCTCTTCTGCTCGGGATGCGCGCCGTAGGAACCCACGTTCCCGTCCGCGCGGATGACGCGATGGACGGGAACGATGACCGAGAAGGGCGTGTTGCGGCAGGCGGTGCCCGCGGCGCGACCCGCTCCCGGGCTTCCGGCGAGTACGGCGATCTCCCCGTAGCTCGCCGTCTCGCCCCACGGGATCTCGCACACCCGGTGCAGTGCGGTCCGGTGGAACCCCTCGATGAGGCGCCAGTCGAGGCGGAACTCCTCATCGAAGCGCACATTCTCCCCGGCGAAGTAGTCGTCGAGACGATGGGCGAGCTCATCGGCGGCGCCCGGCGCGGGCTCGGGGACCACCCCCAGCCGATGGGTGACCTCCTCGAGCATCCAGGGCACGGAGGGGTCCGCGGGCTCGGAGACGTCGAAGCGCACGATGCCGTCGGGGGAGAACACCACAAGGGCGTCCCCGAAGGGCGTGGGTGCGAGATCGAAGGTGAAGGTCATAGCCTCATCCTTATCGTTTCTCTCCGCATGCGGGCGGGGAAAGGGCAGTGGGGGAGAGAATTACCGATTTTCTCTTCTGTGCAGGAAAAGTGGTGCGCGGTGGAGGAAGAACGTCACGAATCCCGTGAAACCCGCCATCGGATGCGGCTTCCTGACTGTTCCCCCGCCTAGTCTGGGGATTGTGTGGCGACGTGACGGCGAGTCTGCGGACGATGAGACGAAAGAAGAGCCTGCCGTGACCCTCGGAGAATTCACCGAGGAGAAGAGCGGGCTCTCGTTCGCGCACGCCGCCGACTCCGAGCGTGCGCGCATCCGCGCGGAGGCCGCCGATCTCGGTGGTCCCTCACCGCTCACGAAGTATAGGGACGCCGTCGAGGGCGGGATCGGTATCTCCAAGGCGCATCCCGGTAGCCT
>JAATFJ010000252.1 GCA_015655255.1 Actinomycetales bacterium
GGGCCGCCTGCTGCGCCTCGTATTCCTCCTGAGTGATCTCGGTACCCGTCTCCGCTGGGGGTGTGGGTGCCGTGATGTGCGGTGCCCCAACGGAGACGGGATCAGGACCCGCGGACGGGGCCACCGTAGGTCCGGCGTCCTCACCGCCCGCGGGAGTCTCTTCAACGATCTCCGCGTCGACCGTGACAGCCTCAGCGGCGAGCACGGCGGCACGGGCACGGTACGCGGCACGGAGCTTGTCAGTGCCCTCACCCGACGCAGCGAGACGCGCACCGATCGCATCCAGAACCTCGGACGACAGAGCGCCTTCGATCAGCGCTTCCCAATCCTCCGATTCGACCTGCAACGCATCAGACGTGTCGACCGCGTCGCTCTCGAAATCCTCAGCCGTGTACAGGCCCGCGAGTTCCATCGGAAACGCCCGACGAAAACCATGCGACTCGGCACGGATACCGAGCATGTGCGACGGACGCTTCGGCCAGTTCCCGTTCGTCCCGCCGAACTCCGCGAACGTGACGGTCTGCTCCTGCGGCCGACCGACACCCTTCCGGTAGATGCGGGCACGTGCAGCGAACGGCGACTTCGGCGGGACAGTCGTCCACGCCCCGCCCTCCTCTGCCTGCCACTCGATCGGGTCCTGACCGTCGTACTCGCCCGTGCGCTGAGCGACGAGACGCATCCCGTCGATACCGATCAGGACAGTCCATTTCCCGCCCATCGCGGCGGCGTAAATCTGCTTCGCAGTCGGGTCCAGACCAGTGCGACGGCACGCGCCGATGAACGCAGCCATGATCCCCGCCGGGGCGAACGCTCGTGCGCGGTTATCGCCAGCGCCCTCGAACCAGGTGAGGCCGGCGAACTCCATCATCGCGGCGGTGTCAGCATCCCATGTCTCAGGGCGGACGGATGTAGGTAGAGCAAGCTCAGTAGCCATCAAAACGGGGTCCTTACGGTCAGTGCGGCGTCGAGAAGCTCGAGGACGCGGTCAGCTATCGGGAGGATGAGCGCGGTCGCTTTCACGACCCGCGGGTGGGTGCGGTCGAAGATCACCGACTGCACGGGGCGACGCAGACGCCACCCGACAGGGGAGCGTGGGTCGCGGACGAGTTCCCCCCACGCCCATTCGCAGTGCTCCGCTTCCGGGATCACATGCAACTGCCAGGCAGCCTGACGGATCTCGTACGGGGTCGGCACGTCGTGCGGGTCGGTGGGGTCGAACGCTTTCATGTGCTTCGCCTTGACCTCGCAGACCGCGAACCCTGTGCCGGTCTGCTTCGTGCCGTCCGGTGTCGCCGCGAACCGCGTGCTCTCCGGGTGGTGGATGAACAGGGTGTTCTGCTCGGCACCGATGGCGGAGAGGAACGCTGGCTCCCAGTCGTGACCGGATTGCGTGGCCTCGTTCCCGTGGAAAGTGCGGGGCGTGAGGATCTGCCGCGCGTACGTCCCCGCCGACGCGAGTTTCGCGAACTTCCCCGCGGTGGACGCACCGATCACACGGTCATGAACCGCCAACCACGACTCACGATCATTACTGTCAGCCAGGGTGCGGCCGAGCGCAGCGAGGGCACTCATGCTTTGCTCCACTCGTCCTCATTGCGTGCCTGAATCCGCACCCCGGGAGCCTCAATATGCTGATGCACCCACTCCCGGTCAGAGAGCAACCGTGTCGGGATGGTCGGGAGGCACTGCTTCCGCACCATCAACGCTTCAACCGCATGGACAAGGCACTGATCCCGCACCGCGTGGAGTGCCATGCCCTCCGCGATCTGCAAAGACGCGACCGCCAGACCGATGGACCGCAGATCCGGCCTCGGCCTGCGCTTCGGGAAAGACACCGTGATCGAGACAGGCATCACACAGCCGCCTTGACGAGTGCACCCTCGTGCAAACGCCAGCCGATCTCCTTCGAGGAGTCGCGGCCGCGCTCTACGAGGAAGACGTAATCCGCGTCTGCCGCGACCTGCTCCAGCCGGCCCAACGTTTCGTCGTCGAGCAGATCCCCTTCGCGGAGGAACCCGAGCCGCAGTTTCCTGTCCGACGCGCCGACAAGGATCCGGGCACCCACGACACGCTTGTCCGCATCGTTCAATTGCTGGAATGGGATCCCGTCGTAGAGGACACCAGTGTCATCGAACGACAGCAGCGGGTCCGGGAACGCTGCCTGCGCGAGACCCTCCCGCTTCGTCGCGTCGATCTTGTCCAACTGGGTCTGCGCGGCAGCGTGAGCAGTCTCCGCGTCCGCGAGGTCCTGACGCGCCTTCTCCCACGCCACCCGAGAACGCACCGCAGCATTCGTCGCGTCCACATCCGCCAGGCGTGCCTGCAACGGCTCGATGTCCGGCACCTCCGGGAGTGCCGCCACCGTCGCAGTCTGCGCCTCCGTGGCCTCCCCGAGTGTCGTCAGGCGTGCCGTGAGTTCCGCGATCTGCGCCGTCACACGATCCGTCTCCGCCGCGAGATCATCGAGCTTCGCCCGCTCCTGCTCATGTCTGCGAGCGATGCCCTGCGCCGCCTGAATCTCATCGAAGATCGCTTGCGCCGACACCTCCACCGTCGGTGTGTCAGACGCGGGCTTCGGGATCTCCGACAGGACACCCGTCAGACGCGTCACCTCACGACCAAGCTCCCGCCGCCGATCCTCCGCACCCGCCTTCTGCCGGGCCATCTCATCCAGATCGAACGGGAGGCTGATCTGCCGCAGCAGCACCTCACGCTGATCCTTCGCGGACATGCGAGCGAACTCGCCCGCGTCGATGATCTCCGCGCCCACGTCTTCCGCGAGGATCTCGGCGGGGTTGCTGTACTTAGCTCCATCAGTAGCCAGAACGGTGACGGTCGAGGTGATCTTGCCGTCCTTCGACCGCCGGAACGTACGCCGGTAGATACGGCCACGCTCATGATCAGTGATCTCGACCACAGCCTCATCCGCGCCCTGATGGATCGGCTCCGGAGTCTCACGGGAACCCGCGAACCGCAGCACCTCCCGGATCGCATCCAAGAAGCTGGACTTCCCGGCCTTGTTGTCACCGGCGAGGATCACAAGCCCCTGCCCGGAGGTGATCTCCACCTCATCAACCAGACCCTTGTACCGGTCTGCTTTGAACGTGTACGTGCTCATGCTGCGACCTCCGCGTCCGCCGGGGTCTCAACCCACCGTGCGATCGTCGCCTTACCGAGCTTCTTCAACGCCCGGTACTGCTCAACCCAGAGATCCCGTGTCGCCTCGTCCGCGTACCAGTCGATGCGGCGGCGCTTCACCTCCGACATCAGCGTCCCGACGGTGCCCGACCAGCACCCCACGTTGAGGATGTGCTTCCCGCCCTTCGTGCGGAAGAGCGTCGCGGTGACGCCCTCGGAGCCGATCGGGCCTATGGCGAGGAAGTGCCATCGCTCGTAGACCTGGGCGTCGCCGGAGACCCAGGCGTTGCCGTAGACCTGGGCGTTGCCGTAGACCTGGGCGTTGCCGTAGACCTGGGCGTTGCCGTAGAC
>JAATFJ010000358.1 GCA_015655255.1 Actinomycetales bacterium
CGAACCCCTGACCCCCTGCATGCCATGCAGGTGCGCTACCAGCTGCGCCACAGGCCCAAATATTGCCCCGTAGAAGCCCGGGGCAACTTGAAAAGAATACTACATACTTCGGCGGAAAGACGAATCCGGTGCCGGGGGAGTCGTGCGTATCGGAGGGGGATCGTTCGGGTGTGTACGGAGCCGAAGAAGGAGGCGCCGTCAAGGCAGCAGCATGAGGGTGCTCCTACCCCGACGGCGACCTCTCTCACCTGCCGCAGGCGCTGTGCGTCTGTGGCTTCCCCAGTTTTTGCGTGCGCATTCGCGGTGACCGCGAAGCGCCCGCGGTGTGGGAAGGATCGCGCGTGCGATGTGACGCATACGCTCGCCTTCCCTCTTTCCCCAGATACGCACAGCCCGTCGCCGGTGCACCGATCCGATCGATCATCTGCGCGTCGCCGTCCCTGGCCTCGCGGAACAGCGTTCGCGCGAGTGGCGTTGCGGAGATGGGGCCGATCGTGCGCGAGAGGCGGGCGATGCGGGTTCTCATCGCGGGGGTGGTTGCCCCCCGCGATAAAAGATTGAACATGATACAAAGTTATATCACGTTCATATTTTAAACTGAAGGCATGGCCGAAGAAAAAATGGTTAAGGGTCTCCGCGAGCGGCACAAGCGTGCAACGGTCAATGCGATCGAGACCGCGGCCGTCTCGCTTGCCCTCGCGAACGGGCATACGACCGTGACGGTCGCGCAGATCTGCGAGCGCGCCGATATCTCCCGGGGGACCTTCTTCAACCACATGTCCACGCGGGAGGCGGCGATCTTCGGCAGGCCCCTCCACCTCCTGCCCGCCGCGGAGGCGCACGCGGTCCTCACGCTCTCCTCCGACGTCCCCTTGACCACGGCGCTCTTCCGGCTCATCGTCGTCTCCATCGGCGGCTCCGAGATCAATGTGGAGGTCGCCGAGGGACGGCGACGGCTCGCCGAAGAACAACCGGACACACAAGCCCATGTGCTCATGCCCCTCGTCGTGCTCAGCACGGAGGTGACGCAGTTCTTCGGAGAATGGCTCACCGCTCACCCGGAGCGCCGCCGCGCACCGCACGCAACTCCCGGCCAGGAAGCCACCATGACCGTCTCCCTCGTCTTCGCCGCCTTCCAGGCGCTCGTGACGGGGGTCACGGGGGAGGGCGATGTTGAGGCGGGAGAAGACGAATTCACCCAGGTCTTTTCCTCGCTCGCGGTGATCCTCGGACATGCGTCGTGACGGCGTCGATGATCTTCCCCAGCATCGTCATCGGTGCCGGGCAGGCAGGACTCTCCGCCTCGTATCACCTCAGGCGCCTCGACATCGAGCACATCGTCCTCGATGCGAATGAACATCCGGGCGGCGCCTGGCAGCATCGCTGGGATGCGCTCACGATGCACGACGTGCACGGCGTCGCCGAACTCCCCGGTACAGCGCCCCCGCCCCTCAGCGCCGCCAGAGCCAACCTGATCGTTCCCGCCTCCTTCTTCGAGTACGAGCGGGAGCAGAAGATTCCCGTCCTCCGGCCCGTCGAGGTCACTCGCGTCAACGACGAAAACGGCATCCTCGTCGTCCAGGCGGGGGAGAGGGAATGGCGCGCGCGCACCCTCGTCAACGCGACGGGCACCTGGACCCACCCGTTCCTCCCGCACTACCCGGGGACCGACACCTTCCGCGGCGAACAGTTCCACACCGTCGACTACCCCGGGCCGGAGCACTTCCGCGGTCGCCGCGTCCTCATCGTCGGTGGCGGCGCATCAGCCGTGCAGTTCCTCGGCGCCCTCGCGCCGATCAGCGACACGATCTGGGTGACACGCCGGGAACCGGTCTGGCGCACGGACGAGTTCACGCCCGAGGCGGGGGCCGCGGCCGTCGCCCTCGTCGAGAGGCGCGTCGCCGCAGGGCTTCCTCCTGAAAGCGTCGTGAGAGTGACGGGACTCGTCCTCCGACCCCAGGAGCGTGCGGCCGAGCGGCTCGGCGCCTACGCGGCCCGCCGCCCAATGTTCCAGAGAATCGAGCCGGACGGCGTCCGCTGGGCGGACGGCACCTTCGCACCCGTCGACGCGATCATCTGGGCCACCGGCTTCCGCCCCGCGATCGCGCACCTCGCTCCACTCCACCTCCGCAGCCCCGCCGGCGGAATCCAGCTCGATCGGAACGGTCGCGGCACGACGGCGGTCGCAGATCCGCGCATCCAACTCGTCGGCTACGGCCCCTCGGCGAGCACCATCGGTGCCAACCGGGCCGGACGCACGGCGGCCAAAGGAGTGCAGCGCTGGCTCTCCACGACAGAAGGTGCCGGTTAGGCTGGAGACATGCTGCGCGGTCTGTTGACGTTCATCTGGCTCCTCCTCTCCGCGTGGCTGCTCATCTGGGTGGGAGAAGGGCTCTTCGGCGTTGACCAGCGCACATCGATCCTGCCGTTCTCCGACGGGGAAGGTCTGACAACGCCCATCCTTGTCGGCGTCGCCTGGGGGATACTCCTCACCCTTGGCCAGGCGATTCCTGGCGCACGGAAGGCGCGCCTGCGCGGCGACACCAAGGTGGGACTGGCGACCATCGTCGAAATCGCACCGACGGGCGTCGAGATCAATGACCGCCCCCAGGTCGACCTCTTCGTGCGCGTGCGCTCCGCCGCGGGCGACGATGCGATCGCCGCACTGCGCACGCAACTCGCCCCCGCAGAGATGCTCGCCCTACAGCCGGGCATGCCCCTGCCCGTGCGCTACAGCCCCAGCGACCCCGACACCGTGCAGCTCGCCGATCTGACTGATCCCGCGGTGCGCAGCGCACTGCTCGATTGGCGAATCGAACGGGGACTCATCGAGCCGCGCCAGGTGCGCGCCCGTAAGGAAGGCACGGCGGCGCCCGCCTCGGTCGTCTCCGTCCGTCCTACGGGACGCCGCAAGGAAGGACAGAGCGAGCTCGCCCTCCGCGTCCTCGTCACCCCCGATGGTGCCGCCTCCTGGGAGACCGACACGAGCGTCTTCGTCTATCCCGACGCCGTCGGACGCCTGCAGGTCGGATCGCCCATCTGGGCCCTCTACCGCAGGGAGGATCCGATGACCGTCGCCGTCATCATCGAGAAGGAGGATGCGCGATGAACGGTGTCCTCGACACGATCGTCTGGCTCGCGAACTTCCCCGTCACGCACGGCTACGCGATGGTCTTCATCGCCGGATTCTCCCTCTTCGGGACTCTGGGCCTTGCCGCGTCGCGGGGAGCATCCGGCGCCCGCCTCGACGCCGTGCGGGTGCGGGAAGGTTTCGCTGATGCGCCGAAGGCGCCGACCCTGCGCCGCGTGTTCGCGCGGGTCAGGCGCATCGTCTTCTTGTTCCTCAGCCTGGTGCTCGCCGTGGGCGGCGTGCTGGGGATCCTCGGCCTCGTCGGCGTCCCCGTGACGCGGGCGTACATCCACGAGAACGGCCTGCCGACCACGGGAAGGCTCGACGGCGAATGGGTGACCTTCACGAACAGCTCCGGCGTCGAGTACACCCTGCACAACGACTTCTTCACCCCGTCGCTGTACCCCGACGCCGACGCCTACATCCCCACGGATCAGCCGGTCGTCGTCCGCTACCTGCCCTCGCATCCGCAGGCCTTCGTCATCGACACCACCCAGTCCACGCAATAGCCTCTCGGAGGAACCATGTCCCGCATCCTCGTCTTCGGCGGCCACGGCCGCGTCGCCCTCCTGCTCGCCCCGCTGCTCACCGCCCGCGGCGACGACGTAACGGCGGTGATCCGAAACCCCGCGTACATCCCCGAGTTGGAGGCCACCGGCGCCCACGCGCTCGTCGCCGACATCGAGACACTCGGCATCGAGGAGTTCACCGATATCGTCCGTGGTCACGACGCCATCGTCTGGTCCGCTGGTGCGGGCGGGGGAGACCCGCGGCGCACCTATGCCGTGGACCGCGACGCGGCCATGCGCACGATGGACGCCGCCGCCCTCGCCGGTGTCTCCCGCTATGTCCTGGTGTCGTGGCTCGGCTCCGTCGCCGCGCACGGCATCGACCCTGCCGACTCCTTCTTTCCCTACGCCGATGCGAAATGGGCGGCGGACGAGTACCTCCGAGGAACCGACCTCGACGCCACCGTCCTGGGGCCCGGCACCCTCACCTTCGACGCACCTACCGGACGCATCCTCCTGGACGCGCCGGGGCGGGGTCAGGTGGCCCGCGCCGACGTCGCCGCGGTCATCGCCGCGAGCCTTGCGGACCCTTCGACGATCGGCCACACGATCCGTTTCGGAAACGGCGAGGCGGGAAACTCGACCCCGATCGCCGAGGCGATCCGCGGCTGAGCCCAGGGTTCGGCGCGCCGCAGGCGTCGATCAGGGGAACTTCGAGGGCTGCGCGAGCAGCACGATGAGCACGATCGATCCCAGCGGGACGAAGCAGATGAAGATCCATGCCCAGTGCAGCTCCGCATCGCGCAGTCGACGGACCGTGACCGCCAGCAGCGGCAGGAAAACGGCGATGCCTCCCGCCCAGGCGACGACGGCGATGAGGACGCCGAGGAAGGGGATGAGCACGGCGAACAGGGCGAGGAAAGCGACGATCACGGCGGCGAGCTGGGTGTACCAGTATTCCGGGCGCCCCGCCCGTCCATCGAACTGCGCATACTTGCGGAAGACGACGCCCACGGCGTCGAACATCGTCGCGACGAGTGGGCGATCATCCGTGTGGCTGCGCCAGGACCCTACGGGCGCGAAGCCACGGGGGATGTACCCCGTGCCACCAGCGTAGCCCGAGCCCGTCTGCACCGGAGAGGGGGAGAGTGCCATCGACGACGATCCCGGCAGAGGGCGCGTATGCGCCGTCCACGCGGTCCCGTCCCAGTAGCGGAGGAACGATCCACCGGCGGGATCGGCATACCAGTCGGCGCGAGGCGGCGGTGCGTACGTCATCAGTGCAGGATACCCGCCTCGGTGAGACGCTCGCGCAGGCCCGCACCGTCGGAGGCCGAGACCCACGGGACGGTGTCGGAGGTGTGGTCGTCGAGCGTCGTCCGACCGCCGGCGAGCATCGCCTCGGCGGGAGACAGGCACCGGATCGCCACACCCGCCACCGAATCGGAATGCTGCTCGAGGAAGGTCGTGTAGGTCCCCTCGTCATGCTGGCCGTCGTCCCCGACGAGCAGCCAGCGCACATGCGGGAACTCCCGGGCGAGCCGGTCCAGGTTCGTGAGCTTATGCTCCGTTCCGCTGCGGAACCAGCGGTCGTGCGTGGGGCCCCAGTCGGTGAGCAGCATCGACCCTTCAGGGAAGAGGTGCCGGGTGAGGAAGCGGCGCAGCGTGGGCGCGACGTTCCAGGCGCCGGTAGAGAGATAGACGACGGGCGCCCCCGGATGCTCGCGGGTGAGCTGTTCGAGGAGGACGGCCATGCCCGGCACGGGGATGCGCGCGTGCTCGTCGACGACGAAGGAGTTCCAGAACGCGACGAAGGGCCGGGGGAGTGCGGTGACCATGACGGTGTCGTCGACATCGGAGACGATTCCGAAGTCGACCTCGTCGCCGACGATGAAGACGGTCGCCTCGACCGGCTCCTCGCCTTCCACCGACATCGTGAACTGCTGCCACCCCGCGGGCAGTTCGGCATCGATGACGATATCGACGACACCGCCCC
>JAATFJ010000378.1 GCA_015655255.1 Actinomycetales bacterium
CGCATCCCGCCGAACCTCGTGTCCCAGCTCTCCGACCTAACCGTGAACTCCGTCGAATCCCCCGGTCTGCCGTACTCGCTGTACCTCAACGAAAAGTACGGGGTGTTCGCGGACGAGAAGGTGCGGCAGGCGTTCGCGCGCGCCATCGACATCGATGCCGCCGTCGAGGAGATCTTCTTCGGCCAGTTCCCGCGGGCATGGAGCATCCTCGGCGCGACGACGCCGGGCTACGACGCCTCCGTGGAAGGGACCTGGCCCTTCGACCAGGACGTCGCCAACCAGCTCCTCGACGAGGCGGGCTGGACCGACCGCGACAGCGACGGCATCCGTATGAAGGACGGGCAGCGTCTCTCCGCCCGCTGGATCGCCTGGACCCCCGTCGCGGACGACAAGGCGGCGCTCGCCAACGCCATCCAGTCCGACCTCGCCGAGGTCGGCTTCGAGGTCGTCCGCGATGTGCTGGAACCCGGCGCCTACAACGAGCAGTACGGGCCCAAGACCTTCGACCTCACCGACTGGGGCTTCTCCGGGGTCGACCCCGATCTGCTGCGCAGCCACCTCGCCACCGATGGGTACCAGAACGCCTCCCAGGTCTCCGACCCGGCCATCGACGCGCTCCTCCAGGAGGGGATCGCGACGAGCGACCAGGACGCGCGCAACGCCATCTACGCGCAGTTGCAGGAATGGAACGTCGAGTACACCGCGATCGTCCCGCTCTACAGCCCCGGACTCATCACCGCGGTGAACGATCGCGTGCACGGCCTCGCCTACGATCTCTATGGGCGTCCGAACTTCTCCGGCGTCACCGTCGACTGAGCGAGGGGGTGCGGTGCGCGCCATCCTCTCGCGCCTCGCCGGGCTCGTCCTCGGCATCGTCGTGGTGCTGTGGGGAGCGGCGACGCTCGCCTTCCTCGCCTTCCGGGTCATCCCCGGAGACCCGGTGTCCGTCATGCTCGGCCCGCAGGCGCAGGTGGGGGAGGAAGCGAAAGCGGCGATCCGCGCCGAGCTGGGACTCGACCGCCCCCCGCTCGAGCAGTATGTCACCTACCTCGGTCAGCTCCTCCGGGGCGACCTGGGGGAGTCGTATCAGCTGCGCCTGCCCGTCACGGAGGTCATCGGCAGGCAGCTGGGTGCCACTCTCCAACTCAGCGCTCTCGCCCTCGTCCTCGCTGCGATCCTCGCGATTACGGTCGCGCTCCTCGCCCGCGGGCGCACCGCGCGCGGCATCGTCGCGGGGATCGAGCTCATCGTGCTTTCCTCGCCGGTGTTCTGGATCGGTCTCGTCCTACTCACCGTCTTCGCGTTCTGGCTCGGCTGGTTCCCTGTCTCGGGCACCCGCAACCCCGCCACGATTGTCCTGCCCGCCGTCACCCTCGCTCTCCCCGTCGCCGCGCTGCTCGGTCAGGTGCTCCGCGATGGAATGGAAGAGGCCGAGCGACAACCCTTCGCCGAGACCGTGCGGGCGCGCGGCGCGACGCCGCTGTGGTTCGCCCGCCGTCACAGCCTGCGCCACGGCGCGGCCGGGGCACTCACCCTTGCCGCCTACCTCACGGGTTCGCTCCTCGGCGGAGCCGTTCTCGTCGAACAGGTGTTCGCGCGGCCGGGGATTGGGCGTGTGACGCTCGCCGCGATCACCGACCGCGACCTGCCGGTCATCACGGGCGTCATCCTCCTCAGCGCCCTCGTCTTCGTGGTCGTCAACACCGTCGTGGAACTTCTGCATCCCCTCGTCGACCCGCGCCTGCGCCGGAGCGGGCGATGAGCGCCGCGCGTCGGGTGCTTCTCATCGCGGCGGTGGCCGTGCTGCTCCTCGTCGCGCTCGCCGCCGTCGCCCCGGGGATGCTCGCCACGCACGACCCTCTCCAGACAGATGTGCGCTCGGCATTGCTGCCTCCGAGCGGCGCGCATCTTTTCGGCACCGATCAGAGCGGGCGAGACGTCTTCTCGCGCGTCGTCTACGGGGCGGGGCGATCGCTGGGCATCGGTGTGCTCGCCACCGCGATCGC
>JAATFJ010000013.1 GCA_015655255.1 Actinomycetales bacterium
CGGCACGATGACCTCCTGCGCCGCGGCGACATCGGCCTCCGCGGTGCGCACGATGAGGTCGCCCACAGGCGCCCGGCGCGACAGGATGGCGAGGGCGATGGGCCCCTCCTCGTAATGCCGTGCGACGGAGGTGATCCGGCCGACCTCGTCCTCACCCGCGAAGACGGCGTCGCCAGGAGCGGGGAGCACGGCATCGCTGCCGTCGAGCTGGAGCGCCGCGAGTCGGCGGGGCGGATGTCCGAGATTGTGTACCTTCGCGACGGTCTCCTGCCCGCGGTAGCAGCCCTTGTCGAGGTGCACGGCGCTACGGATCCAGTCGGTCTCGTGTGGGATCGAGCGCTCGTCGACCTCGGCGGCCCAGCGCGGCCGCCAGGCCGCGATACGCAGCGCCTCGGCGGCGAGCACGCCCGCCGCCGCGCCGTCTGTGAGCGTTGCGGCGAGCGCTGCATCGCCCCCCTCGGGGAGGACGGCGATGTGCCAGTCGTAGTCCACTCCCGGATGCTCCGCGATCGTCGCGTACTGGAATCCTCCGGGGCGCACCGACGCCCAGGAATCGTCCCAGACGAGCGGGACGCCCTGGGGAGCGAAGGCGGCATCGCGTGCCACCCGCTCTGCGGCGCCGTGGTCGAAGAAGCCGATGAGGCTGAGGGCAGCGCGCACGGCGACCGTCACCCGCGCACGGAAGACCATGCGTCCGAGCCACGCGGCGAGGGGCTCCGCGTCGTCCGCATCGGCGATGAGCCACACGGAGGCACCGTCGTCGAGGACAGCGGCCGCATGCTCGATGCGCCCCTGCGGGTCCAGCACGAGCAGCTCCGTGCTCTCTCCCGGCAGCAGCCGGGCGACGGACTGCGAGGTGATGGAGTCGAGCCAGGTGAGCCGGTCCTCCCCCGCGACCTCGATGACGATGCGGTCGTCGAGGGGAACGATGGCCTCGCCCGCGAGGAGACGGCGCTGCTCCCGGACGAGATCACCGAAGTGCTGGACGACGCCCGCCTCATCGGTGACGGCGCCGGGAAGCTCCGAGAAAGCGCCCATCAGAGCCTCGCCAGACGCGCGGAGGCATGGGAGGCGAGCGAGGATCCGAGAGCGGCGATGTCCCAGGCCCAGAGCAGATGCCCATCGACGAGCCCGTACATACGCGTTGCGGACCCGTAGTCCCGGCCACCGGGCGCACGCACGATCGCATCGGTCGCGATGTCGATGCGGGGACCGACGATCTCACCGAGGTACAGCTCCAGCGTGCCGTCGGCATGTGCGAGCGACACCTCCAGGGGGAATCCGCCGGACTCGGTGCGCAGCGCTTCGACGTCGTCCACGGTGCGCGGCGCAGCGGGGGTGCGCGGCGGCAGCAGAGCAGGACCAGAGTCTCCGGGCGTCGCAGGGCGGGAGAGTCGCCAGAAGCCCGACTCGGCGACGAGGGGGACGGACTCCTCTCCGTCCGGCGCGGCGAGCCAGGCCGTCGCGGAGTACTCCAGAGCGTCGCCGCCTCCTCGCTGGAAGGTCACGCGGTGGGTGAACTCACCTGTGAAGCGGGTTCCGTCCGCCTCGTAGTCGATGACGCCGGTCCCCTCCCAGTCGCCGACGAGCCAGGACAGCGGAGCGAGGTCCGCGGGCAGGTCGGTGGGAAGCTCGATCACGGCCCGATCAGCGCTGACCGCGGAAGAGGTTCCGCAGCACGACGGCGGACACGAACACGATCGCGAGACTGGCCAGTCCCAGCAAACCGATGAAGAGGAATTCGAGGGCGACGAGGTCCATGTTCGCAGTCTACCCTTTCGCTCAGGCGGGGACGAGTGCGAGCAGGCCGAGGGAGATCGACACGGCGCCGAGCAGGAGCAGGCAGCCCAGCACGCTCGCGGCGACGCGGAAGATAAAGCCCTGCGTGCGACCAGAACGCAGCTGCGCCGCGAAGGACAGCAGCATGCTCCCGCCGAAGGCGATGAGCAGCCAGTGCACGCGCCATTCCTCGGGGACGAAGAACCCGATTCCCAGGCCCGCAAGCAACGTGATCCCCCAGGTGAGGGACAGCCCGATGAGGGGGGTTCGCGGGGCGAGAGCAGGATCGGACATGCCTCTATTGTTACCCATTCGTCGCCGACAGAGGGGGGTCGATGTAACAGAGCAGTGTTAACGCTGGGTATCATGGGCGCACGGCGTTGTACCCGATCGCCGAATAGGGTGACGGGTCCGCCGCCTGAAAGGATAGTGCGTGGCTCTGCTCCTGGTTCTGACATCTGCTCCCGCATCGGAGCAGGTCCTGCCCGCGCTGGAACTGCTCAGTCATCGGGTCAAGCAGATCCCTGCCGAACCCGCGAAGCTCGTCAGCGCTCCGGAAACCGACATCGTCATCGTCGATGCCCGGCACGACCTCGCCGGCGCGAAATCGCTGTGCAAACTCCTCCGCACGACGGGGCAGGACGCTCCGCTTCTGCTCGTCGTCACCGAGGGCGGCATGAGCGCGCTCTCCGGAGACTGGGGCATCGACGACGTCCTCCTCTCCACCGCGGGCCCCGCGGAGACGGATGCGCGCATCCGTCTCGCCCTCGCCCGCGGCGACCAGGCGGCGGAGCCGTCCCGCGTGCAGGCGTCCGGGGTCACGATCGACGAGCAGTCCTACTCGGCGAAGCTGCACGGACGCCCCCTCGACCTCACCTACAAGGAGTTCCAGCTCCTGCACTTCCTCGCCACCCATCCCTCCCGCGTCTTCACGCGTGAGCAGCTGCTCAGCGAGGTCTGGGGCTACGACTACTTCGGCGGCACCCGCACGGTCGACGTGCATGTGCGGCGCCTGCGCGCCAAGCTCGGCGACCAGGAGCAGATCATCGGAACCGTGCGCAACGTCGGCTATCGTTTCAACGTCTACGACGACGACCAGCTCGCCTCCGCGCGCTGACCTCGACGACCTCTTCTGTTCATACGATCGATACCCGGCGGTGACAAGATGGTTTTCATGATCGATCCCGCACTCTCCGACGCAGGCCTCGGCGATGCCGAGGACGATGACTTCGATGCCGTCGCACCCCAGGACTACCAGCTGCCGGATCATCGCTATCTCGACCGCGAGGTGAGCTGGCTCTCCTTCAACCAGCGCGTGCTGGAACTGGCGGAGGACCCCATGCTCCCCGAGCTGGAGCGCGCGAACTTCCTCGCCATCTTCGCGAGCAACCTCGATGAGTTCTTCATGGTGCGCGTCGCGGGACTCAAGCGCCGCATCCTCACCGGTCTCGCCGTCCCCACCAACGTGGGCAGGGCCCCCGTCGACGTCCTCGCGGACATCTCGAAGGATGCGCACACCCTGCAGCTGCGGCACGCCGCAGCGTGGACGGACCTCGTCCGACCCGCCCTCGCCGACGCGGGCGTCGAGTTCACCGAGTGGGACGATCTCACCGATGCCGAGCACGAAGCGCTGTCGGAGTACTTCCAGGCGCAGGTCTTCCCCGTCCTCATGCCGCTCGCCGTGGACCCCGCGCATCCCTTCCCCTACATCTCCGGGCTCTCCCTCAACCTCGCCATTCGCATCCGCAACGCGAAGACAGGACGGCAGGAGTTCGCCCGTCTCAAGGTGCCACCGATGCTCCCCCGCTTCGTCGAGGTGCCGGGAGACAGCGAGATCACCCGCTTCCTCCGTCTGGAACAGCTCATCGCCAATCACCTCGACGATCTGTTCCCCGGCA
>JAATFJ010000382.1 GCA_015655255.1 Actinomycetales bacterium
ATGTTTCCGGCATGTTACGAGCCCTCGGTAAACTGAAGGAGTGACGGATACCGAGAACGCCTACCCCGGAGAACGTCTCGGCCTTCCCCCGTCCGGCCCGCGGAGCATCGCCCGGATAGGCCGTCGCATCGGCGGTCTACTCATCGATTACGCGGCCGCGACGATCATCGCGACGGGCTTCTTCGGCTACGACCAGTTCGCGCTGCCCTCCGAGGCTGGGCTGACGATGTTCACGCCCCTCCTCGTCTACGCCGTGATCCACATCCTCTTCATCCCCACGCTCGGCGGAACGCCGGGCCATCGCCTCTTGGGGATGCGCGTCGTGCGGCTCGACAGTGCGTGGGCCGGTCTCTGGCGCCCCCTCGTGCGCACGATCCTGCTGCTCCTGGTGTTCCCCGCCGTCATCTGGGACGCCGATCAGCGCGGCCTCCACGACAAGGCCGCGGGCACGGTGCTCATCCGTAGCTGAGGACGGCTCAGGACTTGCCGCGATTGCGGCGCCGCGTCGCCTTGGGGGCCCGTCCGCCAAGGAAGGAACGCGCGGGATCGACGACGAATCCGCGCCGCAGTGCCTCCCGGCCGATGAGCATCCGGAATCCCATCTGATCGCGGTTGCTGAGAGTCACCTCCGCGATGACGATGCGGTCGACGAGACGGATCGCAAGGAGCACGACGATGCGCTGCTGCGCATGCCCCGAGGAGCTGCGCACGGCGCGTCGATCATGGACGGGGCACTCTACGACGACGGCGTCCTCCTGGCTGTCCTGCCAGGGCTTGACGCGGAAGCGCACCCACTTCTCGTCCTCTCGCTCGAACTCGGCGATATCGAAGGCGTGGAGGGAAGAGGTGCGCGCTCCCGTGTCGATCTTCGCCTTGATCCAGTCGACGCCCGCATCGGGCAGGCTCACCCATTCCCGCCACCCCGTAAGAGTGTTTGAATGAGATGTCCTACCCACCCGTTCATCCTGGCAGGAAATCTCCCGTGAAGCTCGCTGTCCTCTCCCGCGCGCCGCAGGCGTATTCCACCCAGCGCCTCCGTGCCGCCGCCCTCCAGCGCGGTCACGAGGTCAAAGTGCTCAACACCCTGCGCTTCGCGATCGACCTCACGGCCGACGAACCGGACCTGCACTACCGCGGGCGTCCGCTCAGCGACTACGACGCCATCCTTCCCCGCATCGGCAGCTCCATCACCTACTTCGGCACCGCCGTGGTCCGGCAGTTCGAGCAGATGGACGTCTACACCCCCAACACGGCCAACGGCATCTCCAGCGCACGGGACAAGCTCCGCGCCAATCAGGTGCTCTCCCGGCACAACATCGCCATGCCGGCGACGGCCTTCGTGCGCAATCGTGCCGATGTGCGTCCCGCGATCGAACGCGTCGGCGGGGCACCCGTCGTCATCAAGCTCTTGGAAGGCACCCAGGGGATCGGGGTCATCCTCGCGCCGCAGGTGAAGGTCGCCGAGGCGATCATCGAGACGCTGCACTCGACGAAGCAGAACGTCCTCATCCAGAAGTTCATCGCGGAGAGTCGAGGGCGTGACATCCGTGCTCTCGTCGTCGGCGATCGTGTCGTCGCGGCCATGCGCCGTTCTGCCGCGGGAGACGAGTTCCGCTCCAATGTCCATCGCGGGGGCAGCGTGGAGGCCGTCGAGCTCGACGGCGCCTACCAGCAGACGGCCGTGCGCTCGGCGCAGATCATGGGCCTGCGCGTTGCGGGCGTCGACATGCTCGAAGGCGATGACGGCCCGCTTGTCATGGAGGTCAACTCCTCACCGGGGCTGCAGGGCATCGAGGCGGCGACGAAACTCGATGTCGCCGGAGCCATCATCGACTACATCGCCGATCAGGTGGCGTTCCCCGAGATCGATGTACGTCAGCGCCTCACTGTGTCCACGGGTTACGGCGTCGCAGAACTCCTCGTGCACGGACCCGCCGATCTCGTGGGGAAGACGCTGGGGCAGTCCGGCCTCTGGGAGCGCGACATCACCGTGCTGACCCTGCATCGCGGTGTCTCCGTGATCCCCAATCCGCGCAAGCACGTTGTACTCGAAGCAGGGGACCGGCTGCTCTGCTTCGGGAAGCTCGACGAGATGCGCTCGATGATCCCCGAGCGTAAGCGCCGCAGGCGGGTGCGGCGGCTCCCGAAGGAACCGCTGTCCTGAGGAGGCTCAGCGCGGACGCGGAGCGCGCACCTTGAGCGGGTCCACGCCCTTGGGGATGGGCAGCGAGGACAGCGACTGCGATACGGAATCGACGCGCCGGATGACGGCCGCCATCGTCGTCTTGTCGATGGCCTTCGGGAGCTTCTTGACCGTCTTCGTGAGATCGGCGATGGCGACCTCGCCGTCCCCGTGTCCGACGTAGAACACGTTCACGGGGACGCCGTGCGCGACGCGCTGCGCTTTGGTGCGCTCTTCGTTGACGAGGCGCGTGAGGCGTCCGCGGGCACCCTCGCCGACGATGACGATGCCGCCGCGACCGATGGCACGGTAGACGGCCTCCTGAGTCTTCGGGTTGATCCCCACGGGAGTGTCGGAGGCCTGCCACTTGCGTCCCAGGCCCGTGCTGAGCACATGGCCTGCGGCACCGGGCATGCCGTCGATTTTGATGTACATCGCCTTCGTCGACAGGCGGGTCATGGTGATGAGCGCGCCGAGGATGCCGAGAAGGAGACCGGTGACGCCCCACAGCACGACGGTCCAGACCTGGAACTGCGGAATAAGGTAGCCGACGATGAGCCCGACAAGGATGCCGGCGACGAGGAGGGCGATCTGCAGCCAGGGCAGCCAGGGGTAGACCTCGCGTGTGAACTGGAACAAGGACTTGAGCTGGGAGAAGAACCCAGGACTCTTCTCGGTGTTTCGTTCACGCTGTGCCATGCGTATAAGACTACCGATTCCTCGGAGCGGACTCGTCGTCGTTCGCGAGGGGCGCACGCCGCGACTCCTCCTGCACAATGAGAAATCCGGCGAATTCGTCCACATCGCTCCTTTGCCGCCCCGCGCGCGGTCGGTGTGCGCTGGGCTGAGGGCATGGATGAACGACAGGAGTCCGCAGTGGCGGAAGGGCTCGTCCGCGGTGCACACCGCCTCATCCGCGCCCTCGATCGTGGAGAGGGGCCCTATCCCGGGGTGCTCGTGCAGAACGGCGAGGGCGCGGCGGTACTCCGGGATGCCGCGGACCTGGCCGACTGGAAGGGGTGGGGCTATGCGGGGTCCGCGCATATCGCCGGGCCGCTCGATCTGTGCCGGAGAGAGGACGGCCTGGACGTTCTTCTGCCCTGGTGCACCGAGCGCGTGCTCGTCTTCCTCGCTCGTCGCAGCGCTGCGGGGGCAGGGCTCGCGGGCGGTGAGGTGGCGACGCTCGCGGGCAGTGTGCTCCGCGGACTGAGGGCACTCTCGGCCGAGGAGGACGACCCGCCGGGGGAGTGGTGGCTCTCCGCGGAGGGGCGCCCGCTCTTCGTGCACGGAGCGGGCGAGGGTGCGCGGGAGGGTGCTGCCGAGATCTTCGAACGGATCGCGGCGACGGTGGACGATCGGGCGTTCCGTCGTCTGCTGGCGGTCCTGGCCGAGCAGGCGGTGCATCCGCGGATCCTCCCCGTGGACGTGAAGCGCTGGGAGGACGAGTTGTGCGCCCTCGCGGCGCCCCGCCCGCTGCAGCGGGCGACCGAGGGGGAAGTGATGCAGAGTATCGTGCAGCAGCTGCGTACGGTGCCGTCGCGCGCCGCAGGGAGGCGCACGGTCGGCAGTCCCCTCCGCCGACAGGCGATGCGCGTCGGCAGGCCAAGTCCTGGAGGAAGTCGCCTCCGTACGCTGCGGCAAGCCGCGGGGCAGGGGGTTGCGCTGCTCCGTGAGCGTATCGGGGCGTTGCGCCTCGGGGTGCAACGGCGTATGGCGGGCCGGGACTCGGCGTCGCGGGGCTCCCGAGTGGGCGTTCGCGCGGAGCGCGGCGCCGGAATCGGGAGCGCCCGGGCAGAGGGAACACGGCGAGTAAGCGGACGGCGGCGGGTGCTCGTCTTCGCCTCAGCGGCCGCAGCCGTGCTTCTCGTCGGCGTGCTCTGGCCGACGGAGGGGACGCAGAACGAGGCGAGCGGCACGGTGCCTGCGGTGGCGGGTGCCTCCTCCGCAGAGGCAACGGAGCGGGAGAGCGGAGCATCTGGTGGGGAGAACGCCGCGGAGAGGTCGGCGCCCCCGGAAGTCGGCCCGAGCACGGAAAGCGGGGACGGCACAGCATCGTCAGCGGCGGAGCGGACAGAAACCACGGGCAACGGATCAGGGAGCGATACGGAGAGCGCCACCGAGGAAGACGGAGCGGAGACGTCTCCGGAGGTCGGCGCCGAGGAAGCGGTCCCTGCGCTGCTCGACGGAATGGCGCAGTGCGCGAACGCGCCCGACGATGCCTGCGCGGTGACCGCGGACGGTTCCGCATCGCAGATCGACGGGCTCGCCGCGGAGGGAAGCGCCGTGGTGAGCGGAACGCTCGTCGATGACTTCGGCGATCTCGTGGTCGTGCGTCTCGCGGCGGTCGACGGCAGCGCAGGGGCGCAGATGATCGTCCTCGTCCGCCAGAAACAGCTCTGGCTGGTGCGAGACATCTATGACGTCTCGCACCAGCCAGAGGAGGCTGCGGGCGCTTAGGCGCCGAGCTGAGCGCTGAAGTCAGCGGCCTCCAGCCGGGCCTTCACCGCGCCGAGGAAGCGGGCGGCGTCCGCGCCATCGATGATGCGGTGATCGTAAGACAGGGCGAGGTAGACGTAGGAACGGACGGCGATCGCGTCCCCCCCATCGACCTTTACGAGCCCCGGACGCTTCACAACCGTGCCCGTGCCGAGGATCGCCGACTGCGGCAGGAACACCACGGGGGTGTCGAACAGCGCGCCGCGCGAGCCCGTGTTGGTGAGGGTGAACGTCCCCCCAGCCAGCTCATCGGGCTTGAGCTTGTTGTCCCGTGTCCGCGCGGCGAGATCGGCGATCTCGTGCGCGATCTGGGCGATGTTCTTCGAGGCGGCATCGCGCAGCACAGGAGTGAGCAGTCCGCGCTCAGTGTCCACTGCGATGGAGAGGTTCTCCGTCGCGGGGTAGACGATGTCCGTTCCATCGACCGTGGAGTTCACCACGGGGTACGCCTGCAGCGCCTCGGCGGCTGCGAGGGCGAAGAACGGGAGGAAGGAGAGCTTGTCGCCCGTCGCCTGCAGGAAGGACGCCTTGACGCTCTCGCGGTACGCCGCCAGAGCCGTGACATCGACCTCGACGACCGTCGTGAGCTGGGCGGTCTGCTGCATCGAAGCGACGGCGCGCTCGGCGAGGACCTTCCGCAGTCGCGACATCGGCTGCGTCGTTCCGCGCAGGGGAGAGACCTCGCGCGGGGCGGGAGCAGCCGCGGCCGCAGGAGCGGCGGGGGCGGCCTTCTGGGCCTCCGCCGCGGCGAGGACGTCTTCCTTGCGGATGCGTCCGCCCACCCCAGTTCCCGTTACGGTGGCGAGGTCGACGCCGTGCTGCGTCGCCAAGCGACGCACGAGCGGCGTGACGTAGAGCGTGTCGTCGTTCGTCGCCGGGGCAGCGGCAGGAGCGAGGGCAGGGGCGGGCGTCGCGGCCACGGGGGCCGGGGCGGCGGCCGGAGCCGGAGCCACGGGCGCGGGCGAAGCAGCAGCGGGCGCTGGAGCGTTAGCGGGTGCCGGAGCAGCGGCAGGAGCCGGAGCAGCGGGTGCGGCCGGAGCAGCAGCAGGCGCTGCCGATGCCGGTGCCGCGGCCGGAGCACCGGAGCCGATGCGGGCCAGCACGGAGCCGACGGCGATGGTCTCGTCTTCGGCCGCGACGATCTCCTGCAGCACACCGGCGACGGGGGAGGGAATTTCCGTATCGACCTTGTCCGTGGAGATCTCCAGTAGTGCCTCGTCGACCGCCACGTCGTCTCCGACCTGCTTAAGCCAGCGGGTCACGGTGCC
>JAATFJ010000233.1 GCA_015655255.1 Actinomycetales bacterium
CCCACAGGCTCCGCTGCCGGTTGCCCTCAACGTCAGCGAGAACACGCATCCTGTGCCGGATGACGTGGCGAGCGATATTCTCGATGACATTGCGGTGGCCTTGCGTGACGTCAACCGTTACCCCGATCGTGAGTTCACGACGCTGAGGGAAGGATTCGCCGACTACCTCGGCAACGGCCTCCGTGCGGATCAGATCTGGGCGGGAAACGGCTCGAACGAGGTGCTGCAGCACATCCTGCAGGCGTTCGCGGGCCCGCGCCGGACGGCTTTCGGCTTCGCGCCCACCTATTCGATGTATCCGCTGCTCACGCAGGGCACTGGGGCTCGCTGGGTCTCCGGAGTGCGACAGCCGGATTACTCCCTGTCCGCGGACGAGGCGGCTGCGCAGGTCGCGGAGGCGGATCCGGATGCCATTCTGCTCTGCTCACCGAACAACCCCACAGGCACCCCGCTCGGCCTCGATGTCGTCGAGGCCGTCTACGAGGCGGCGCGCGGTGTCGTCGTCGTCGATGAGGCCTACCAGGAGTTTGCGCCAAAGGATGCGCCGTCGGCGCTCTCCCTTCTCGAGGGCCGCCCGCGTCTCGCCGTCTCCCGCACCATGAGCAAGGCCTTCGCCTTCGCGGGCGCGCGCGTCGGCTACCTCGCGGCTGACCCGGCCTTCATCGACGCCCTGCGTCTCGTCCGGTTGCCGTACCACCTCAGCGCGATCACCCAAGCTGCGGCGATCGCCGCACTGCGGAACTCCGACACCATGCTCGCCATGGTTGAAGACATCGTCGAACAACGTGATCGCATCTCGGCGACGCTCGAAGCACTCGGCTACGCCCCCCACGAGTCCTGGTCCAACTTCGTGCTCTTCGGCGGAGTGGCCGATCCTGCCGTGACCTGGCAGAAGCTCTATGACCGGGGCGTGCTCGTCCGGGACATGGGAATCCCCGGTCACCTCCGCGTGACCGCGGGCACAGAGGAGGAGACGACGGCCTTCCTTGACGCGCTCGCCTCGATAGGATCGGCTTCATGACCGCGCCGCGCACCGCCCGCCGTACCCGCACGACCTCGGAGTCCTCCGTTGAATTGGAGCTCAACCTCGATGGCACGGGGAAGAGCAGCATCGACACTTCGGTGCCGTTCTTCGACCACCTGCTGACGGCCTTCGCGAAGCACTCCCTCACGGACCTCACGGTGAAGGCTACGGGTGACACACACATCGATGCGCACCACACGGTCGAGGACGTCTCGATCGTCCTCGGCGATGCGATTCGGGGGGCGCTGGGAGATAAGTCCGGTATCGCCCGCTATGGCGATGCGCTCGTGCCACTCGATGAAGCGCTCGCGCAGGCGGTCGTCGACATCTCCGGGCGGCCTTACCTCGTGCACTCGGGTGAGCCAGAGGGCTACGCCCTCCACCTCATCGCCGGACACTTCACAGGCTCTCTCGTGCGGCACTCCTTCGAGGCGATCGCCTTTCACGCCGCACTCACCGTGCACGTGCGCGTGCTCGGCGGTCGTGACCCGCATCACATCGCGGAAGCGGAGTTCAAGGCGTTCGCGCGCGCGTTCCGTCAGGCGAAGGCGCTCGATCCGCTCGTGAGCGGCATCCCCTCCACGAAGGGCGCGCTGTGACCGGTGCGCGCGTCGCGGTCTTCGATTACGGCTCCGGCAACGTCCACTCCGCCGTCAAGGCGCTGGAGGCGGCCGGTGCCGATGTGCGGCTGACGGGCGATCGCGGCGAGGCCCTGGAGGCAGACGGGCTGGTGGTGCCGGGCGTCGGCGCCTTCGCCGCCGTGCGTGAGGCGCTGTCCGAGCGCGGCGGTGACGAGATCATCGAACGGCGACTTGCCGGGGGGCGCCCCGTGCTGGGCATCTGTGTGGGTATGCAGGTGCTATTCTCCCACGGGGTGGAACGCGGGCAGGACACCGAGGGGCTCGGCGAATGGCCCGGCACGGTCACCGAACTCGACGCCCCCGTGCTGCCGCACATGGGCTGGAACACGGTGAATCCCGACGCGCACAGCGTGCTCTTCCGCGGGCTCGAAGAGGAGCGCTTCTATTTCGTGCACTCCTTTGCCGCTCAGCGCTGGGAGCTTGACGTCATCCCGCCGTTCCCGCAGCCCGCGCTCACGTGGACGACGTACGGTGTGCCCTTCCTCGCCGCTGTGGAGAACGGCCCCCTGTCGGCGACGCAATTCCACCCGGAGAAGTCCGGCGATGCGGGCATCCGCCTGCTCGGCAACTGGGTGGGAAGTCTGTCCGCGGCGTAGAGGACTCACCTCGGAGACGCGCACGTCGTCGAGCGGCGCGGGCTGCCTCCGCGAGGAATACCCGCACGCGAACCCGCCTCAGCGACGCGTACGTGCCTCACCGCCTCCTTGACGCCGCGCCTCGACGCCGCGCCTCGACAACGCCATCAGCGACGTGCATCGGCTTCTGGGCGCCCTCGGGTGCGTGCGGGCTTCCCTCCCGTCAGTCGCGCGCCCCACCCGATCGCCCGCTTCTCGACGAGGTGCCACGATGCGTAGCCCAGGGCCGCGGCGCCGACGAGGACGACGCCGATGCTGATAGCGAGCGGGAGCGGGCCGAAGGCGGCGATGAGGATCTGTTGCAGCGGGAATGCCCAGAGATACATGCCGTAGGACGGATCGCCCAGCCGGTGCAGCGGGCCGGTGATGCGGCTCGATCGCATGCCGATCGCGACGACGACATAGGGGATGACAACCCAGGCGACGAGCAGTCCCGCGGTGCCGGCGAAGAGGAAAAGAGCGACGCCGCCGAGGATGGCGGGCCACAACGGCAGGCACATATCGGCAGGCAACTCTGCGAGCAAGGAACCGAGCACGAAGAACACCACGGCGATCATCGTCGTGCGGAAGGCGCCGTGGAAGGGCACGACGATGATCGTGGCACCGATCCCGATGGCGACGAGCGCGCGGACGATCCGGCTGAACCAGGCACCGAAGACGCCGAGCACGACAAGCAGGAGATAGCAGCAGAACTCCGGCCCCAGGCTCCACAGCGAACCGTTGACGGCCGTCGTCGGATTGTCGGCGAAGACACCGGGCAGCTCATACTGCATGAGCAGCGTGACATTCCCGAGATAGGTCCAGGTCTGGGCGGACCCCCAATACCCCGCCGCGGATGCGGTGGAGACGAGTGGACCGAGCACGAAAACCGTCACAAGAGTCACGAGGATCAGGGCGGGAAAGATCCGCAGCGCACGCCGGATGAGGAAGAAGACCGGACGCGGGGAGCGGTTCCAACTGCGCGACAGCAGGTATCCGCTGATGACGAAGAAGATGTACACGCCGAGGTGGTTAATGGTGATGCCGGACACGCGGGGAGCGCTCTCCAGGCCGGAGAGGGGCCACGCATGGCCCATGATGACTAGGGAGGCGGCGAGGATGCGGATTGCGTCGAAGAGGTTGTGACCCCGTGCCATCGTCGTCGGCGCACCCGGTCGGTCCTGCATCGTCCCCACGCCTCCACTGTATCGGCGCGTCGACATGATTCTCGCTCGGTGTCATCTGCATTTGAACGCTCCCGGGCAGGCGACTAGTCTCGGTTCTCGTGCCCATCATCGGGTTGTCCACCGCATCTGAGGAACACATGACAGACTTCGCGTCCACCCCCGCCCTCACCCTCCTCCCCGCCGTCGACGTCGCAGGAGGAAAGGCCGTCCGGCTCACTCAGGGCGAGGCGGGCTCCGAGACCAGCTACGGAGACCCCATCGACGCGGCAGCGGAGTGGGTCGATCAGGGAGCGGAGTGGATCCACCTCGTGGAC
>JAATFJ010000220.1 GCA_015655255.1 Actinomycetales bacterium
ATGTCGCCGATCGAGGCCTTCTGCACGTTGAGGATCTTCCCTCGAAGAGGCAGGAGCGCTTGGAACTCGCTGTTGCGCGCATGCTTCGCGGTGCCCAGTGCAGAGTCGCCCTCGACAATGAACAGCTCGCTGCGCGCGACGTCGTTGGTCCGGCAGTCGACGAGCTTGGCGGGAAGGGAGGAGGACTCCAGCGCATTCTTGCGACGCTGGGTCTCCTTATGTGCGCGTGCGGAGACGCGGGCCTTCATCTCGGCGACGATCTTGTCGAGCAGCTGCGCGGCCTGGCTCTTATCATCGCGCTTCGGCGAGGAGAACCGCACGCCCAGCTGCTGGCGAACGACCTGCGCGACGATCTGGCGCACGGCGGGAGTGCCGAGCACCTCTTTCGTCTGCCCCTCAAACTGCGGCTCTGGCACCTCCACAGTGAGCACGGCGGTGAGCCCGGCGAGCACATCGTCCTTCTCGAGCTTCTCGTTGCTCGACACCTTCAGGCGGCGCGCGTTCTGCTCGACCTGCGCGCGGAGGACCTTGAGCAGCTCCTGCTCGAAGCCCTGCTGGTGCGTGCCGCCCTTGGGCGTCGCGATGATGTTGACGAAGGAGCGCACCGCCGTCTCGTACCCGGTCCCCCATCGCAGCGCGATGTCGACGCGGCAGTCCCGCTGCACCTCGGTCGTGACCATCGCGCCGTTCGGCTGGAGGACGGGCACCGTCTCCGTGAAGGCGCCCTCGCCCTCCAGTCGCCATGTGTCGGTCACAGGAGCGTCGGAGGCGAGATAGTCGACGAACTCGGAGATCCCGCCCTCGTAGTGGTAGGAGGTCTCCACCGGCTGATCCGTGCGCTCATCGCGGATGAGGAGCTCGAGCCCCGGAACGAGGAAGGCCGTCTGCCGCGCACGGTTCTCCAGTCCCTCGAGCTGAAATACGGCGTCCTTCGTGAAGATCTGACGATCGGCCCAGTAGCGCACCCGCGTCCCGGTCACGCCCCGCGCTGTCTTCCCGATGACGCGGAGCTCGCTGTTGTCGTGGAAGGGGGTGAAGGGCGCATCCGGCCGCTTCCCCTGCGCATCGTCGAAGATGCCCGGTTCCCCGCGCCGGAAGGACATCGCATAGGTCTTCCCGCCGCGATCGACCTCCACGTCCAGGCGCTCGGAGAGCGCGTTGACGACGGAGGCGCCCACGCCGTGCAACCCGCCGGAGGCCGCGTAGGAGCCGCCCCCGAACTTTCCGCCCGCGTGCAGCTTCGTGTAGACGACCTCGACGCCCGTCAGCCCGGTGCGCGGCTCCACGTCGACGGGCACGCCGCGACCGCGGTCGCGCACCTCGACGCTGCCGTCGCCGTAGAGCAGCACCTCAATGCGAGTACCGTTGCCCGCGACGGCCTCGTCGACAGAGTTGTCGATGATCTCCCACAGGCAGTGCATGAGGCCCGGCGAGCCGTTCGAGCCGATGTACATCCCGGGACGTTTACGGACCGCTTCGAGCCCTTCGAGCACCTGCAAATGATGGGCGGAATACTCGGCGGTCATAATCCCGAATTCTATGTGCGCGCAGGTCGGGTGGCCTGCAGACACTCCCCTCCCCGCCCAGCCCGTCGCTGAGCGCCCCACTCACGTACGCGCTGAGCGAAACACCCCCGCAGGCGGGCATCGGACCCTCCGGGGCGTGGTTGTATTGATCTCACCACCGCACCGACACCTGGGGAGGCACCGAAATGAACGCAACAACCGAACGCGAAACCTCCGACGTCGGCTTCCGTCTGACCGCAGCGGATCGCTGCGACTCCTGCGGAGCGCAGGCGTACATCGCCGCTGAGGTTAACGGTTCCGAGTTGCTCTTCTGCGCCCACCACGGGCGAAAGTACGAGGAGAAGCTCCGCACCATCGCCACTTCATGGCACGATGAGACCGCGCGTCTCGTCGAGGCCGTCTGAGCGGTCTCTCCCTCGGTCCTCCACCACGCGAGGGACGCGCGGGCTGAGACGCGTGAGGATCTCTTCACCCACGGTGTCGATCCGCTCGGCAAGCGTCGTCGCGCTCTGCTCCCCGTGGTCACCCGGCCCAAAGACCCAGATGTCCTGACCGGGCGCGGCACCGGGCCAGGATGTCACCCGGCTCGAGGTCTCGCCAATCTCCACGAGCCCGCGCACACCGTCGGGCGTCCCCACGGGGAGCCCGCGCAGCGAGGACGGCAGGCCGTCGAAGGAGCCGATACCTACGACGACTTCGTCCCCGCGCACGTCGATCACGGGAGCGCTGAGCGCCGCCACCGGTCGCAGGCCCGCGAGCTCCGGACCCTCCGCAGAGCGGATACCGAAGCAGAACGCACCGATGCGGGACAGCGTGCCGCGCAGCTCGGGCCGCCACCACGCCGCGGCGGAGGCAGTGAGATGGACGACTTCCGGCTCCGCGCCGGTGCTCCGTACGATCTCCACGGCGCCCAGGAAGCACCGGTGCGCGTCATCGTCCTCTGCATCACTCGCCTCCGCGAGATGGCTCCAGACGCCGACGAGGCGGACGAGTTGCGCCCGCTCGGCCGCACGGGTATCGCGCACGACATCCGCCCAGTCCTCGCTGCGGATGCCGTTGCGGTGCAGGCCAGTGTCAATCTTGAGATGCACGCGCGCCACACGTCCGAGGCGTGCCGCCGCCTCGCACACAAGCCGGAGGTATTCCGCGGTGCCCACGCCGAGGTCGATATCCGCGAGAATTGCCGCCTCGATCTCCTCGACCACCGAGGTCACCCAGGCGAAGATGCGGGGCTCCGTACCGATGATGCGGCGCAGCGCGACGCCCGCGGGGATGTCGTAGGAGCCCAGCCAGGAGACACCCGTCCGGGCGGCGAGTCCACCGACCCATTCGAGGCCGTGTCCATAGGCGTCGTCCTTGAGGACGATCATGAGCGCCGAGGGGGCGATGCGCTCCCGCACGACGTCGAGGTTCGCGCGGAGCGTGCGCGCGGAGACGTGCAGAACGGGTCCGTTCATGCTTCTTCCTCCCGGATCGCATGAGTGGCGGCCACGACAAGCAGCTCCGCGGGCGTCAGCGTCGTGAGCGCGCTCCACTGCACGAGCGCGTCCGCCGCGGCTCCCGTACCGCCGAAGAAGGTGACGGGAGTCCCCACCGGGACGTCCGCGCCGCCCAGATCCACGACGCACACGTCCATGGCGACGCGCCCGACGATGCGCCGTGCGTCTCCGGCGATGTCGACGAAGCCGCGGTTGCCGAGGGAACGGATGATGCCCTGCGCATAGCCCCCGGTGACGAGGGCCACGGTCGTATCGACAGTCGCACGATGGATGTAGCCGTAGGAGACTGCCTCCCCTGCACGGAGTATCTTCGTGGACAGCACTCGTCCCATCAAACGGAGAGCCGCGGGCGTGCGGCGCACCCCGTCACCGTCCGGGAGGCCGTAGAGGAGGTGGGAGTCGATATCCGGTTCTCCGTCCTCGACGACGCGGAGCCCGGACAGCTCGTGTGCGGAAGCCGTTCCCTCGTCGAGAAGGACTGCCTCAGCGCCCGCATCGCGGAGCGCCGCGTAGACGGCGGTGACGCCATGCCCCCAGGCGTCGCGCCGAAGATCGGCGAGTCCTCCGCCGGATTCCATGGCGCGGTGGGCAGCTTCGGCGAGAGCGGACCGTGAGACCACGGCGCGCGATTGCGCGCTGCGCGGGAGGGAACTGCTCATCGAACCAGCGTACGTGCCCGATCCTGCGCATCACCGGAGACCCGCCAGGGAAGAGCCCGCGGCACCGACTATGCTGACCAGGTCACCTCACCGGCCACGGAGTCTCGCATGCCCCTTTCCACCCGTCTCAGCTACCTGCTCTCCCGCGCCCGACGCATCGATGTCGGATCCGTCGTCGAGCGCGCGAAGGAAGCGGCGCACGCGCACGGGAAGAAGACACCCGTGGTCCTCCTCGACATGCTCCGCTCCGCGGCCTTCCGCAGCGTCGCTTTCCAGGATTACGTGGACTTCGACTTCGCCATTCTCAGCGCGGCGGAACGCGCCACGTACATGACGCACCCGCTGTCCAACCAGTACTCGCAGCGCTTCGACGAGCCGGAGTTCCGCGGCACCTTCCACGACAAGATTGCCTTCGACGGAGCCTTCTCCGACTTCCTCCGCCGCGAATGGATGGTCGTCACGAAGGACAACGCCGACGCACTGCAGGGGTTTGTGGAGCGTCAGGGCACGGTCGTCGTGAAGGAACCCCGCGGTCAGGCGGGAACGGGCGTGCATCGCTACCGCGCCGCGGAGGTGAGCGATTGGGCGCAGTTCCATCGGCAGCTTCTCGACAGCGGACAGCTCCTCGTCGAGGAAGTCATCCGGCAGCACCCCGACCTCGCCGCCGTCTGCCCTGGCACCGTCAACACCACGCGCGTGACTGCCTACTTCGACGGCGAGCAGACCCATATCCTCGCCATCGCGCAGAAGTTTGGCCGCGGCGCGGTGAGCGATCAGATGACCTTCGGCGGCTTCTACACGATGCTCGACGACGCCGGGCATTCACAGGGGGCGGGCTACGATTCGCACGGCCACGTGCATGAGAACCACCCGGATAGCGGTTTCCGCATCGCCGATTTCCAGCTCCCCTTCATCGACGAGGTGAAAGCCTTCGTCGATCAGGTCGCGCGTGTCGTCCCACAGATCCGCTATGTCGGCTGGGACATCGTCGTGTCCCCCGATGG
>JAATFJ010000162.1 GCA_015655255.1 Actinomycetales bacterium
AGACCGTGGAGGCGGAGGCATCCACGGAGACGTCGAGCTTCGCGGCCGTGACGTCGAAGGCCGCCACGGGATCGTCGTGCGTGACCGTCGCGGTCTGCGCGGTCGTCGCGGTCGCACCGCGATCGTCGGTCACGGTGAGGGTGACGGTGGCATCGCCCGCCGCCGCGTAGAGGTGGCTCGCGGTGGCTCCGGTCGAGGGGGCCGTGCCATCGCCCCAGTCCCACAGGTAGTCGACGATGGTGCCATCGCTGTCAGAGGAGGACGCGCCGTTCACGGTAGCTGTGAGTCCGTCGATGCCGAGCTCGAACGCCGCCGTGGGGTCGACGTTGGGGGCCAGCACCGTGACGTCCTGCGTGACCGCTCCAGTCAGCCCCTGGCTGTCCGTGACAGTGAGGGTGACGGAGTAGGTGCCCGCCGCGGCGTAGGCGTGCGTTGCCGTCGCCCCCGTCACGGGCGCGGTACCGTCGCCGAAGTCCCAGGAATAGCCCTCGATGCTCTCCCCGTCGGCGACCGTCGATGCGGAGGCGTCGACGGCGGCGGAGAGGTCGGTGGCGACGCTCTCGAAGGAGGCCGTCGGCGCTTCCAGGCCAAGGCCTGCGGCGTAGTGCGACATCACCTGTCCCGCGGAGATCGCCGAGGAGTACACGGCGACCTCATCGATGTTCCCCGTGAAGTAGGAGTTGGTGGGCACGTTGGGCCAGCTGCCGATGTTGTCGCCGCCGATGCGCCAGTAGCCCTTGTAGATGTCTCCGCCCGTGACCGTCGCATCGGAGGCGACGAGTTCGCCGTCGACGTAGAGGCTCACGCCCGCCGTAGGACTCTGCGTGGCCACGAGATGATGCCACGCACCATCGTTGTAGGCCTGGGACGAGGAGATCGTCTTCGCGGTGCCGGGGTACACGCCGAAGGTGAGTCGCCCGTTGTTCTGCATGTAGACATGCCGGTCGTACGAGCCCGACGAGCCGGTCTGCGAGCTGCCGAAGCCGACGATCTTGCCGCCCGTGTTCGTCGTGGTCTGGAACCACGCCTCCACGGCGAAATCGTTGTCCGAGGTGACCTGCTTTCCGGAGGAGACCCGACTGCTCGTCGAGCCCGTGAAACTCGAGGCCGACTCACCCGTGCGCCCCTCGACGGCTCCCGGCGCGACCGAGGACACGGCGCTGCCGAAGAGGGGCGTGCTCGTCCCCGCCCAGTCGGAGGTCTGCGTGCCGAGCGGGTAGTACAGCTCCGCCCCGTCGCCGAGCACCGTGTCCGCGTAGGTGGAGGTCTGCTCGCTCGATGCCGTCGCCGTGACCGCAGAGCTCGTCACGGCATTGCCGTCACCGTCCACAACGCGCACGGTGTAGCTGTAGCTCGCTCCGGGTTCGACGCCCGTATCGTCGAGCGCCACGGTGGAGCTGCTCCACCACGTGGAGGAGGCCGTCGTCTCATCGACGACGCCGGAGCCTGCGCGGATGAGCTGGTAGGTGAGGTCCTTGTCGTCGCGATCCCAGTTCGTCGGGATCGTGACGCGGATGCGCCCCGCAGAGGCGGCGCTCGCCGAAGGCGCCGTCCACGTCGACGTGGAGAGACGGGGCCCTTGCTTCGCGCCCGTGGAGGGGGTCGTCGAGAAGCGCACGATGCCCTGATACTGCTGGTTGTTCACCGAGGTGAACTCCCCGGCGATGGCGATGTAGTCGCCCGATCCCGTGATCGACAGGCCGGCCTGGCCCAGGCCCGTCGCCGTGCCCACGGTGAAGTCCGGGTACCACGCATAGGCGGAGGGGGACGGCGTCCCGCTCCAGTCGGCGTAGGTGCTGCCCGCCGAAGCGCTCTTGGTGAGCGTGCCCTCCGCCGTCGCGGTCAACGCTTCGACGTAGCGGAAGGTACGCGTGCTCTGCTCGGGGGCGAGGTTCATCGTCTCGCAGGCGTGCGTGTGGTTGGTCGTGTATACGGTCTCGCCCGTGGAGTAGACGCCGTAATGGTCGCCGTGACAGTCGGATACCCAGCGGATCGCCCCGGTCCCCGCCTCGGCTGCGAAGGTGCCCTCGAGGTTACCGATGTCGACGCCCGCGTAGACCCAGCCGGTGCCGTACACGCCCGTCGCATCCGTGGCGAGCGAGAAGATGCCTGCCTTGCCCGCGTCGCTTCCGGAGTTCCAGCCGTTGATGACGGTCTGCGAGGCGAGCCAGCCGGTATCGATTCCGGCGGTCGTCGGGTCGAGGGCGACGATGCCGCGCTGGACGACGTTGTTGACGAGGTAGAAGCGTCCTCCCGCGATGATGTGCGAGCCGTCGGGGTCGCGGACGAGGGCATCGACCTGGAGATCGGTGGTCGGTGCCCAGTCGCGCAGCGCACCGTTGGAGGTCCCGAAGGCCGCGAGGTTCTTGCGCGCCACACCGTTGGCCTGCGTGAAGTTCCCGCCGACGTAGACGGTATCGGCGGTGACCGTCAGGGCGAACACACCCTGCCCGCCCACGGAGGGCGAGAAGCCGGAGATGAGCTCGCCCGTCTGGGCGTCGAGCGCGGCGATCGCCCAGTGCGATTCATCGTTGACGCGGCTGAACGAGCCGCCGATGTAGATGCGCGTGCCGTCGGGCGATGCGGCGATCGCCTTGATGACCCCGTTGACCTCGGGCGCGAAGGGCAGCAGCTCGCCGGTGGTGATGTCGAAGGCGAGGATGTTGCTGCGCGGGGTGAGGTTCGTGCCGGGAGCGGCGAGCGCGGCACGCGCGTTGGAGAAGCTCCCCGCCGCATACACGGTGTTGCCGATCGTCGTCTGCGCCCACACGTAGCCGGAGTCGATCTGCACGGTGGGCAGCGCGTCGGCGGTGACGATGCTGTCATCAGTCTGCAGCAGCGGCGCCATCTCGGCTGTCGCCACCGTGGCGGAAGCGCTCGTGGCGGGTGTGACGAGCACGCCCGCGGTGACGACGACGGCCGCGGCGAGCACGGCGAGCGACGCCCGCCACGGGCGCCTGAGAACTGAATCCATCCGAATCCCCATCTTCAGGAGACCTTTCCGGTAAAGACCGCGACGGGTTCCCCGGCGGCGTAATTGACAGATACCGTGACCTCGCGGTCCGCGGCGGAATCGAGCATGAAGACGTAGGTCCCCGTGGCGGTCGCCCCGGGGTCTACAGTGCCGGAGAGCGGCGACGGGGAGCCCGCCGTCGTGCCGATGCCGAGGGTGTCGTCGGCGGCG
>JAATFJ010000285.1 GCA_015655255.1 Actinomycetales bacterium
GAGCCGCTCCCGCAGGCGCCGCGAGTCAGCCGCCCAGCGACGTGAAGCCGGAGCGATGCCACACGAGCGGGTTGTGCTCGAAGCGGAAGTCGAGCTTGAGCACGCGGAGCACGACGATGTCGTGGTCCCCCGCGGGGTAGACGTGCTCGATGCGGCATTCGAGCCACACGGGCGCCCCGTCGAACAGGATCGATCCGGTGACCGTCGCGGACGTCTGCACGCCCGCGAAGCGGCGAGCGGGGTCCTTGTCCGCCAGCTGGCGCGTGACCGGCGCGTGGGCGTCTCCGAGCACGGAGATACCCAGCGTCGCCGCTGTCGAGAGCCGAGGCCAGGTCGTCGAGGAGTGCTGCACGGCGCACATCACGAGGGGCGGGTCCTGCGACACCCCAACGGTGAAAGAGGAGGCGATGAGCACGGTGGGCTCCTCCTCGACGATCGCGGCGATCGCGGCGACACCGCTGGGGAATCCGGAGAACGCGCGGCGGAGCTCCGTGGGGTCGATGCCCTCCTTGTCCTGGAGGGCGAATTCGGTGTTCATGGTCTTCGGCCTTTCTGGTCGAGGCGATGTCAGGGACGCCCAGCGTCCACGAGGGGGATGACGCGGCGCCCGAAGGCCTCGACGTCGGTCGTGAAGTCGGGGAAGGAGACGACGGCGCGCCCCACCCCCGCGTCGTGCTGCACGGCGCGGAAGAAGGCGGCGATGCGCTCGTAGGATCCGACGACGTGCGGGTGGAAGAGGGCGGGGTGATAGACGACCTGCGCGGGCTCGTCCACGCTCGCGTACTCGATCCGCGGGATGTCCAGGGTCAGCCCTCGGAAGCGGTTGCCCGCCGAGCTGCCGTCGGTGAGTCCGGCGCGCACGAGACCCTGTGCGGATTCGTAGTCGACGTGGCGGCAGATCTCCTCGAAGTACGCGATCGCCTCCTCGTCGGTCTCCGCGGCGATGACGCCGTAGAGCGCCGCGCTGTCGACGGACCGCCCGGTCTCTTTGCAGGCGGCGACGAGGCCCTGCCTCGCCGTCGTGATCGTCGCCAGGTCTCCCTGCACGAAGTTGAAGTCGGCCAGGTCGGCGGCGATCGCAAGCGATCTGCCCGACTGCCCGGGGACGACGAGCTTCACCCCGTGCCGGGGGACCGGCTGGACGAGGCAATCGTCGAGGGCGTAGTAGTCGCTCTTCCTGTCGGATCTGCCCGTCGCCCACAGCTCACGCAGGACGGAGATGTACTCGCGGCTGTAGTCGTAGCGGGTCTGCAGGTATCCCTCCGGCCACAGCCCCATCTGGGTGTACTCCGCCTCGTTCCAGCCGGCGACGATGTTGAGCACGAAGCGCCCTTCGCTCGCGTCGTCGTACGTCGCCGCGAGCCGCGCGGCCATGGCCGGATGCAGGGTCGGAACGGCCACCGATCCCCAGAGCTCCAGTGTGCGGGTCTCGGCGATGAGGGAGCCGATGAGCCCCATAGGGTCGAGGGCGTAGTCCCAGAACCCGTCGCCGTCGCCGTACCCGCGGAACTTGGTCATCGCGAGCAGGAAACGGTAGCCGTTCTGCTCAGCGGCGGCAGCGACGGCGCGGTTCATCGCGACGCTCGGGGTGAACGAGGGGGTGGCGGTGGAGAGGATGTAGCCGTTGTCTGTCGTGGGCAGGAAGATGCCGAAGTCCATGAGTGCTCCTGTGTGAGGGGGAGAGGGTGATCAGTGGAAGGTCTCGACGCCGAGGTTCTCGCGCAGCGAGGAGCCCGTGTACTCGGTGCGGAAGACGCCGCGGCGCTGGAGTTCGGGCACGACGTGCTGCGTGAAGCCCTCGACCCCCGTGGGGAAATGGGTGGCGACCGCGAGGAATCCGTCGCATGCGTCGCCTTCGAGCCAGCTCTGCATGGTGTCGGCGATCGTCGCCGGGGCCCCCACCATCTTGAGGTAGCTCCCCTCGGCGAAGTAGCGCGCCGTCTCCAGGATGGAGAGGCCGTTGCGCCGGGAGACGTCGATGATCGCCTGCCGGTGTGACTGACCCGCATTGCTCGCCGGGAGCTCCGGGACGGGGCCGTCGAGGTCGTAGTCGCGGAAGTCGAAACCGCCGGAGAGCGCCATGAGGTCGGCGACCGCGAGCTCCGGGGGGATGAGGCTACGCATGCGCGTCTGCAGGGCTCGGGCCTCCTCGTCGGTGTCGGCGACGATGGGCGTCATCCCGACGAGAATCTTGATCTTGTCGGGGTCGCGACCGAACGCGGCGGTGCGGGCGCGGATGTCGTCGCGGAACGCGCGGGCCTCGTCGATGTCGGACTGCAGCGTGAAGACGACGTCCGCGGTGCGGGCGGCGAGCGCCCTCCCCGGTTCGGAGGAACCGGCCTGGAAGATCACGGGACGCCCCTGGGGGCTGCGCCCCATCGGCAGCGGTCCGCGCACCGTGAAGAACCGCCCTTCGTGCCGGAGGAAGTGCATCTTGTCGACGTCGAAGTAGCTGCCGCTCTCCTTGTCGCGCGTGATCGCCCCCTCCTCCCAGGAGTCCCAGAGGCCCGTGACGACGTCGACGAACTCCTCGGCCCGCTCATAGCGGAGATCATGCTCGACGTGCTGGTCGAGTCCGAAGTTCTGTGCCTCCGCCTGGTTGAAGCTCGTGACGAGGTTCCAGCCCGCTCTGCCGCCCGAGATGAAGTCGATCGAGGCGAATTTGCGCGCGAGGTTGTACGGCTCGTTGAAGGTCGCGGTCGAGGTCGCCGCGAGTCCGAGATGCGTCGTGCGCATGGCGAGGGCGGGGAGCACCACGGTCGGGTCGAAGTGGATCGATCGCGGGTTCGCGGCGCCGTAGGTATCACCGGCCATGATCTCGTTGCTGCGGCGCACGGCCGCCTGGTCCTCGAAGAAGATGGCGTCGAGCTTGGCCTCCTCGGCCAGCTCTGCGGCGCGCACGTAGTGCTCGATGTTCACGTCCAGCTCCGGGATCGCATCGGGCAGTCGCCACGCGCCCATGTGGTAGCCGGGGAAGAGGAAGAGGGCGAGACGGAGTTGCTTCTGGGTCATGAGGGAGGGTCCTTTTCGTTTCGGAGGATATGCGCGGGTACGACGAGCGGACCCGTGTGCGCGAGGTCGGCGATGTCGCCGGATCCGGCCGGGACACAGATCGGGACGCGCTCAGCAGCGGAGCGGGCGCGCGCCGGGGAGTGCCCCCGTCATCGGGCCGGTGAGGCGCAGCCTGTGCACGACGCGAGGCGGAGAGGACACGTCTCGGCGAACCGGGGGCTGCGCGGTGACGACGGCGAGGACACGAGCGGTCCCAGGCGGTCGACGGGGATCAGTGCTGTGGGTATCCGTGGGCGAAGGAGCCGGGGTTCCATCCGGAGGGGAGGACGGGCGAGGCGTAGTCCATCGCGGTTCCTTCCCTCATCCGGATCATCGACCTATTGGAAATCGAAACTATCCGCGTCCTGTTTCGCCGTCATTACACGGCGATGAAGGACCGGAGTCGATCGCCCGGATCCGCCCGGTGCCCGCGAGTAGGCTGGGCGATATGCGCCACCTCCCGCAGTCCCCCTATACGCGTGCCCTGGGGGAACGTCGGTGGCAGCTGCAACCGGTGCTGCGCGAGTACTTCGCTCCACTTCCGGAGGGACACGTCGGCATCGGCGAAGGGACCTTCGCGGCGATCGAGTGCCGGCGGGCCTGGCTGCGTCGCTTCCTCAGCCCCCTGCAGCGCCGCGGCGTGCTCTTCGCGGGCTGGGAGGAGGACGTCGCTTTCCGCGTCGTAAACCGCACGGTGGCTGGGCGGGCGATCGGCGAGCGCGAAGTGTTCGTGGGCGGCGGATCGTGGACGATGCACGACGCGGTCGCGCTGTCGCTGCACGGGAGCCTCGTCGACGAGGTCGGAGAGCCGTCGACCATCGCCGTGCGATTGGAGCCGGAGGTCTCGGACGGTGCGCTCACGCTGACGAGCCAGGCGGTCGGCCTGCGCTTCCTCGGCCTCCGGATCCGCATCCCGCGGTTCCTCTCCCCGCGGCTCCGGCTGCGGGAGAGCTTCGATCCCGATGCCGGTCGTCAGCACGTCGAAGTGACCGTCGACGTGCCCTTCCTCGGCCGGGTGAACGAGTACCGCGGCGACTTCGTCTACCGCGTCGAGCCGGAGACGCCGTGAGCCGCGTCGTCCTCGGCGGTTCCTCCGGCTTCATGGGCCGGTATCTGCAGGAGCGTTTCCGCGAGCGCGGTCGCGAGGTCGTCACCGTCTCCCGCCGGGACGCCGATCTCCGCTGGGACGATCGGGCGGGCATCGATGCCGCGGTGGACGGCGCTGCCCTCGTGGTGGGGCTCGCAGGCAAGAGCGTCAACTGCCGGTACACGCCGGAGAACCGCGAGGAGATCTTCCGTTCCCGCCGGGTGACGACGGCTGCGCTCCGCGGTGCGATCTCCCGCGCGGATGCGCCGCCGACGCTGTGGGTGAACTCCTCCACGGCGACGATCTACCGGCACGCGGAGGACCGTCCCATGACGGAGGCCGGGGGCGAACTCGGCTCCGGATTCTCCGTGGAGGTCGCGAAGGCCTGGGAGGAGGAGCTGTTCGCGGAGGAGCTCCCCCGGACGCGGCGCGTGGCGTTGCGCAGCGCCATCGTCCTCGGTCACGGCGGGGTGCTCGGACCGTTGAGGGGCCTCGCTCGGCTCGGACTCGGCGGCGCGCAGCACGACGGCCGCTGGCCAGTGAGCGCACGGAGGCGGGCGGCGGGGACGGGGCATCTCCCCGGCGCGCGCCGCGGAACGCAGCGCTTCAGCTGGATCCACATCGAAGACGTGGCGCGCATCATCGATTTCCTGGAGCTCTCGCCGAGCATCGCGGGTGCGGTGAACGCCGCCTCACCGAATCCGGTCGATAACCGCACCTTCATGGCGACCGTGCGGCGCGTACTCGGCGTGCCCTTCGGCCCGCCGCTGCCGCGCTGGACGCTAGAGCTCGGCGCGATGGGCATCCGCACGGAAACGGAGCTCATCCTTAAGAGCCGCTGGGTGCTGCCGGAGAGGCTCGTCGCCGCGGGGTTCACATTCCGCTTCCCCACTCTCGACGACGCGCTCCGCGAGTCCTTCGCCCCGTTCTGAGCCCCGCGCGCTTCCCCCGTCTCCCGCGTCCCCCTCTCCTCGTTGCCTCGTTTTTTACCTCATCGCCGCCGGAAGCGACAAACCGGGGCACACGACGGTGCGGGATGCGTGGTCAGGGCTCGCCGTTCTCCTTCTTGCGCTTGGCGATCTCCTCGCGCAGCCGCCACTCCTCGATCTCGCGGTCGAGGTCGGCGATCTGCTGCTCGGTGGTGCGGGTGTCAGCGGCGGGGAGCCGGATGGTCTCGGTGAGCGGAGCGGCTGCCGCACGCCGGTGCGGGCGCGGAAGGGGAACCCCGCCGTCGCCGAAGTCGCGTCCGACGGTGAACCAGAGGATGCTGCCGAGGAGCGGCAGCAAGAGGACGAGGATGATCCAGACCATCTTCGGCAGGTGCCTCACCTGCCGGCTCTCGCGCGTGATGATATCGACGAGGGCGCCGACCATCAGCAGAATAACGAGCACGGAGAAGAGGAACGGCATGTTTTCAGGGTAGACGACGCGGGTGCTTGAATGAACGGGTGTCTTTTCTCGTCAATCCTGCACCCGTGACCCTCACCGGAGAGACCGTGGAGCTGCGTCCCCTCGACCGCGCGCACCACGAGGGGCTCGTCGAGGCCGTTGAGGAGGGACGGCTGTGGGAGACGGCGTGGTACACCTCTGTTCCCGCCCCCGAGGGCGTCGCCGCGGAGATCGACCGCCGCCTGGACCTTCTGGAGAAGGAGGAGATGGTGCCGTTCACTGCCTTCGACGCATCGGGACGCATCATCGGCATGACGACGTACTACGACATCGTTCCTGCCGTCCCGCGCCTGCACATCGGATTCACCTGGAACCGGCCGTCCGCGCACGGCAGCGGCACGAACGTCGAGTCGAAGTACCTGCTCTTCCGGCACGCCTTCGAGACTCTCGGCGTCTACCGCATCGGTCTCACGACCCAATGGCTGAACTTCCAGTCGCGTGCGGCGATCGAACGCCTGGGAGTCAAGCAGGACGGCGTCCTGCGCGCCATGAGCCGCTACCGCAACGGCGCCTTCCGCGACTCCGTGGAGTACTCCGTGCTGGAGCCGGAGTGGCCCGCCGTGCGCGCCCACCTCGAAGCCCGTATGGCCCGCCACCGCTGACCTGCGTGCCCCGCATCCGCTGGTCCGCCCCGCGCGCCGACCGCACTCCCGCACCTGCGCTGCCCCACGCCACTCCTTCCGCTGCCTCGCGCCGGTCCTTCCGCTGCCCCACGGCCGCACCGGTGAGAAACCAGTTCGGGCGCGAAACCCCACCCAGGGACGTGGTGTCTCACGCAGAACGTGGTTTTTTACACGGAACGTGGTTTCTCATAAGCCCCGTGCACCTGGGCAACGGCATATGGGTCTTCCGCCGTTCCCGTCGGTTCTCTGATGCGCGCCCCGCCGCTACGCATGCCCCCGCTCCGCAGGACCGCCATACTGTTCCGCGTGACCCCGTGCCGTTCTGCAGGACCGCCGTGCCGTTCCGCAGGATCACCCGGACCATCCGCACGGAGAACTCATCTCATCATGGCCTTTTCCGCCGTCCCTCAGGCAAAGGTACCCGGCCGCTCCTGCACAACGACCGCACGCACCTGCACAACAGCCACCACCTCGCCACAACAACACCACCGGAAACGGAGCGAGCCCGGGACCGCGAACGAATCGCAGGCCCGGGCTCGACGCCGCCGAAGACTCAGAAGTCCCAGACGTCGTCCTCCGTCGCCACGGCCTTGCCGATGACGTAGCTCGAACCCGACCCCGAGAAGAAGTCGTGGTTCTCGTCCGCGTTCGGGGAGAGCGCGGAGAGGATCGCCGGACTCACGTTCGTTACTGTCGAAGGTAACATGGCCTCATAGCCGAGGTTCATGAGCGCCTTATTGGCGTTGTAGTGCAGGAACTTCTTCACGTCCTCGGTGAGACCGACGCCGTCGTAGAGGTCTTGCGTGTACTGGACCTCGTTGTCGTAGAGCTCGTAGA